>CAZUUI010000123.1:0-6381 GCA_964622955.1 uncultured Chitinophagaceae bacterium
AGTTATATTACTGTTAGAAGACGTAACATTGGTGCCACTTTTTTTCCCAAATACCGATGTTCCTATTAAAATATTGTCGTAATTTCCTGAACTATTTTCTCCAGAAAGTGATATGGGCCCCGAAGTCGCTAAAAAATCACCGGCCACATTAACACTTGCATTGATAGGGGCACTACCTGATTTTCCATTTAGTATAATTCCTCCTCCATTTCCTGTAGCTTCAAATAACGCTACTAAATTTATCCCTAGTGACGAGCCTGTTCCAGAAGAGGTAAATGCATTTCCTGAAATTGAAATGGCATCCGAAGAAGTATTGGCTGATCGTAAAGTCAATGTTCCCCAACTAGTAACACCTTGAGCATTGACTGCAGAAGAACCTGTAGCAATACCATTTAAACTTATTTTTCCTGTTCCTGAATTCATGGAAACACCTCTTAGTGATATACCAAATGACATCGCAGAAGCAGTTGTATTGGCATTTTGGCCACGCAATGATATATTACCCCCATTAGAATTTAAGTTAACGCCAGTCCTCAAATGTATTCCCGATATATATTGAGTTGCAGGAGCCACCTCAGGACAAGTTTCGGATGTAGTTCCAAATGCATAATCTGTAGCAAGATCTGTGCCTCCTCCCAAACTGATATCACCACCATTGGTATTTACAGCAGCATTTGCCAACAACTGAACATAACCCGTTGAGTTGTCATCGCTATCGGCCCAAAGGGATACATCGCCACCATTGGTTGTAATGCTTCTATTTGAAGCCAAATTAATCTTATTGCTTGCTTTCAGTAATATATATGCAGTAGAATCCCCTGAAGACGTATTAAGATTTTGATTAACAGTTACATCACCGCCAAAAACTTCAATAGGTCCTGAAATATTTATTGTTCTATCTATTATAATATTTGCTGTATTCGTAGATTTTCCTATAGTTAATCCCGAAACATTTGTTGCCAAAATAGTATTGTTGCCAATTGTTTCTGCCACTCCAAAACTATTAGATGCATCTAAGGGTAAAATACTTACGGTTCCTGAAGTATTGAAATTGGTTGCGGCATTAAAGACAGGGTTATCGCTTTTTAAAATGATTTTGCTTTTTGATGAAGTTACATTAGTACCTATTTTTGAACCAAATGTAGCATTATTTCCCATAAACAATCCAGTTTGACTAGAAACATTATTTTCTGCAACAACAATTATATTTCCAGAATCTGCAAGAATATTTCCATAAATATCTAACGGTTGATCATAAGAAGTAGCTGTACTTGATTTGCCATATACATAAACACCCCCTCCTCCAGTAGATTCAATAGTTCCTGTAAAATTAATTCCTAATGATGTAGAAGCATTATTACATAATGAAGCATCTCCTATAAGGCTAATTGCATTAGAATCAGGATTGGAAGATCTTATATTAAAATAGCTGATACAACTAATAGCTTGACTATTTGAATTGCCTGATCCACCAGCTAGTCCAGCAATAGCTATTTTTCCTCTTCCTGAATTTAAGGTTGTTTTATTCCCCAAAACTCCAAATTGCAAAAAGCTTTGATCATTTCCTGCATTTTGTCCACGCAATGTAATATTGCCTCCTGTGGATTGAATTGTAGCTTCGTCGCGGAAATGAATACCTGAAATATAAGTACTAGTATTAGCATCAAAAGTAGCAATACCTCTTGCAAATCCGGTATTTAAATTGCTTCCTCCACTCAAAATAATGTCTCCTCCTGCTGAATTAATTCCACTATTAAGCCCTCCCGATATTTGAATATAACCACTCCCGTTGCCATCACAATCGGCCCATAGAGTTACATCGCCACCATTGGTTGTAATACTTTTATTCGTAGCTAGAATAATATTGGAACTTGATTTAAGTAGAATACTTGCATTAGAATCGCCAATTGAAGTGTTTAGATTTTGATTAGCAGAAATACCACCACCAAATACTGAAATAGGTCCCGGAATGGAACAAGAACCTATAGTAACAGAAGCATCGCCAGTGCCGTCTGCGCTTGTCGCACTTTTCCCAACTGTAAATCCAGAAGAATTAACGACATTTAATTGAGTGAGGTCAACACCAGAAGTAAAATCATTGCCCACAGGACGAATTGAAACCGTTCCTGATGTGTTTATATTTGAAGGTGTGGCATCAAAAGTTAAACGGTCTACGTTAAAAATAATATTTGAACTACTTGTAGGAACTAGATTTCCATCAGCGCCAATTTGTATTGCATTGGTAGCAGATGGCCTAAAATAGGCTCCAGTGTGATTTGTTCCAACGTGACCTATTGGCATGGCATCGGTTAACGTTATAGCACCTAACTTTGATAATATTTTAAGATTAGTTAAATCCGCTGTAATTCCTCTAGAATTCGATATGGATCTTCCTCCCGTTCCTCTCAAAGAAATAGAGCCACTATCCGTTTGAATTAATGTATTTAAATATAAGCCTCCCCAAACATAATCGCCCGTTGTTGAAGCATTGTCGTATCCATTCCCATCAATATTGATTGTTCCCGATTTATCAGTTATAACTTCTGTATTATCGAATCGAATAGCTACATCGGCAAAAGTACCCGTATTGGTTTGACCCGTGCTAGCAAATGAAGCGGTCATAGATATATTGCCTCCTTGTGCATTTATTCTAGCGGTACTACCATTCCAAACACCAACAGAAATTCCCTGATCATTTGAGGAAGCAGCCCAAGGCGCATTGGCAACATTATACGTGATATCACCATTATTTGATTGTACTAAAACTCCTTGATTTTGAATAATTCTTGTGCCTTTCATTAAAATTTGAGATCTACTATTTGTAGATATTATATTTGCATTCGCCGTAATAATTCCTCCAAAAATGGAAATTGGCCCATTAATAGATTGTGGGCTTGAAATAGTTATATTTGCTAAATTCCCATCTTTACCCAATCGCAATCCAGTTAGTCCACTAACTACTGAAGAATTAGCCATAGGCCATGTAAGCGCATTTGTGAAACTAGTTCCAAAAGGCTCTAAAACTAATTGACCCGTAGCGTCAACTGTGATAGTATTGTTAATTGTTATTTGATTAGAACGAAGTGTAATGTTGCTACTACTAGTTGTAACATTTGAACCAGCCAATTTACCTATAGTTCCTGAATAGCGCAATCCTAAACCTCCTTGAGCACTTATCAAAATGTCTCCACTAGCAGCTAAAAGATTGGTACCTAAATTATTAGACCATGAAGTTCCTCCATTATTTGCTATCGTAATAATACTTATTCCTCCTGCTCCAGTAGCTTGCATGCGATTTCCATTAGTTTGCATCCCAGAGTAGTCATTTCTTGCGGTTTTCCCTTCTATCGAAATTGCAGGGCTAGTACTACTACCACCATTAGATAGAATATCGATGGATCCCGAATAGGCTCCTAATTCAACACCGTGTGCTCCAGATGCATTTTTCCCTTCTCCTTTTACAGTAACAACACCATTTCCAGCATGGCAGATGCCTGTTCTATTCCATGATATCCCTAACCCTATATTAGCATTTGATTCTCCATTGAGAAAAATATCTCCCCCTCCAGAATAAAAACTTGTAGTAGTAGCACCTGGCGAAAATGAACCCAAACTTATACCAGTCCTAGAAGTGCCTCCATTAGCCGTGCCCGTAGGAAGACTATCCGCATTTATGGTACTTCCACCTGCCAGCCATATCTTTCCCCCACCTGTAGATTGATTTGTAGAACCATTAGCCGTATTTAAAGTAACCCAATCACCAATGATGATGCCTCCATCCGTTGCGTTTTGCGCATTGGACCATAATACGATATCACCATTATTCGTTTTTAGTTGTCTATACGAACTAGAACTGCTGCCGTTTCCAATTTCTATTCTATTGCGAGCTCTAAACAAAATTTTCTGTCCATTACCAGACGACGTTAAATTAAGATTAGACGATAAAATGATATTTTCACCAAAAACTTGAATAGGGCCCGAAGATGTAAGTTCTTTATCAATTGCATTGGTTGCTGTAGGTTGCCAACAAACTGTACAAGCTGTTAAGTTAATATTTCCCAGATTATTAGGGTGACCAAATGTTATAAATGCTTTTGTATCAAACATTGCAATCCATTGTGTACTAAACCCTCCTGTATTTGTAGAATTTAATGTTCGTCTTATAGTTAATCCTCCTGTTCCAAAAAAGTTTGGTAATTCATTAATACTTCCTGTATTCCAATTTAATGTTGCTCCTTCAAGAAGCATGTCTCCTGTAGTGCCATTAAATGATGTATAGTCAATATTCAACTCTCCTGTATTATTATTATCAGCATCAGCATTTATATGTACTTTTCCGCCTCCATTTGGAGAAATATTACCACGAATTGAACCTGAACTAGCCAGAGTTTCAAATCCATTATTAGCAAGTAAATTAATATTGCCATTCGAGTTATTGGTAATAATTGAAACGCCAACTCCTAAATTGATTTTATTTGCATAAATAGTTATAGGTCCGTTGGTGCGAATGTCGTTAGTCAATGTTATATCAGTTGTATTGGTACTTTTTCCAAAAGTAAAACTCCCAAGATTTATTCCAAAATTCCAGTCGTCATCAAATGTTAATGTGCCTACATCTCCAGCACGCATATATGTGAATGCATTTCCAGTAGGTTGAATGGTTAGGTTCCCCGTTGTTTGAATTGAAATGGATCCTGAACCTGCATGTTGGTTTCTTTGATAAATGGAGTTTCCTTCAATTAAAATATTACCCGTATATGAATTGGTCCCATCGAAACCAACCCTAATTGAATTGGATACATTACTCGCAGCAAAACGAATAGAATTGCAATATTGTCCTGATGTTTCAAGTGCATTGGTTCCTTTCAGCGATATATTTGCTGAGCGTGATATGATTTCCGTAAATCCTCCAATTACTAAGCCTTCTTTATCATTGATTGTTGCTGTAAAGTTAGCATTTCCTTCTATCTGAATATTACCCGAAACAGATGAGATTGTTGTTTTTAAAGAAGATGATGACCCCGAAATACTTGTCCCTAATCGCCATCCATTTCCATTCGTTGCTGCATCTGAACCCACACCTAATATATTAATTGAGCCTGATGTCGTCGAAATTGTTGTAGCACTAGTATATGAATTAATTGTTGTACCAACACCATGAGTAAATCTTCCCAAGACATCGCCATATATTGTAATTGAGCCTGAGGTAGATGAAATCGAGGAATTTTCGATATTTACACCAAAGTTACTAGAGCCTAATTCATCACTGGTGTTGTGAGACCTTCCATACATATAGATATGACCTCCTTCTGTATTAATAGTAGAATTAAATACTGAAATTCCCGCTAAATTATCCGCCCAAATTCGTGCCATTGAATTTCCAACGGTAAGACCATTCCATATAGCTGTACTTGGACCTCCCCCCATCCAAAAATGGCCTCCATTTGTACTAATAGTAGATTGATTTAAAGCTATACGTCCATGGTCAATATTTGACGTAGACAAAGCGGTTCTAAGAACGAGGTTTAATGAAGCGTTCGTAGAAGTAATTCCAACATTTGAAGCAAAAACTATATCATTAGCTATATTAAATGTAAGCGTTCTGGCTGTAGAACCTGAATAAGCAATAGAATTGTTTAAATATAAATCTCTTACATCGAATCCATTATGAGGAAGAACTATTGTTAAATCTCCTGTATTGGCTAGATGATTTGTAATTACACTTGTATTTATATGGGCCGACCCTGAAGAAGCAACATTGAGTGTGTTTCCTGTTATACTCCAGTTGGTTCCAGATGTACCTGTTTGACCTGAAGTTGAAATCGTAAGATGCTGTGCACCAATATTAATTGCAAATAAAGAAAGTAAAATAGTGACTTTAAATCTCATACATTTATTTTTTTACAAATTTTATTTTTTCACCTGAATTATTCAACTCTATCATATAAATCCCATTAACTATATCTTTTACCGACACAAAGGTTTGATTTGAAACTAATGGCATGGTTTTAACGATTTTTCCTTCAAGATTTAGAATTTTTAATGTCATATTTTCTTTAAATGGCACTATTACTTTGATGTAATCGCTTGCCGGATTTGGATATATTTGTATTTCCGTTGTTTCCTCTTTACATGCTGCAAATATAATTTGCGACCAATTTTCAATGCCATCTTCATCGATGTCTTTTAAACGATAATAGCCTGCTTTTTTATCTAAATCGTTGAATGAATATTTTGTTTCGGTCGCTTTGGTGCCTTGTCCTTCTGTTGTATGAATCAACTTCCAGTCTTGTGCATCTTCGCTTCTGAATAGTTCAAAGGCTTTGTTTCTTTTTTCCGATGCCGTTGTCCAATCGATTTGGATATAATCGCTTTGACAAG
>CAZUUI010000124.1:0-5531 GCA_964622955.1 uncultured Chitinophagaceae bacterium
CTTCGTGCATGTGATAAATGTTCAAAGCCACAATTGACAATATATCGATTGCCCATGCTGGACTTTCGGTATTCCAAGTAGCATTTTCAAGTGGAATTACTTTTGAATATTTAACTATAAAAAAATCATCAATTAGTTCAACTTTATCGGTGCGTTCTTGATTTAGCGCATCGATTTTTCTTTTAAAAAGAATGGCATCTTCCAATGCAATATTTGGATTTCTAATTTCATCTTCGCAATGCCATTGTACGGTATCTATCCAATTTTTGTGATACAAAATGGACTCAAAGCTGTCTGTAGCAAAAGGGTTTACGCATTTTTGCTCTAAAGTATTCAATACGTGGTAATCCTGTATACTTTTTTCAAAAACATTATAAAACTCCGCAACGTTCATTTTGATTCTTTTTGCAAAAATACTATTTTCAAAAGATTTAAATCGAATTATGTTTTTTATTACAAAATTATTATATGTCAATATATTTACAAAATACTTCAATATTTAATCTCAATTGTAACAAATAATTTATTTTTGTAATCATTTATTTAATCAAAAAAAATGAATCCATATATTTCTAATATCAATGAAAAAATTGCTCCCAAAAGGGCTGAAATCATTGCACATCCTCTTTATCAAGTGATAAAAGATATTGATGATGTACAAATTTTTATGAAATATCATATCTATGCGGTTTGGGATTTTATGTCCTTATTAAAATCGCTCCAGAATATGCTTACTTGCACTCAAACGCCTTGGTTTCCAAAAGGAAATCCAGATACTCGTTTTCTAATAAATGAAATCGTAATTGGTGAAGAAAGTGATATAGACGAGGAAGGACAACGAATGAGCCATTTTGAACTTTATTTAAAAGCAATGAAAAATTGTGGCGTTTCTGTTGCCGAAATTGAAGTATTTACCCGAATATTACAAGAAACTCATTCATTTGAAAAAGCTTTTGAAATAGCGAATACACCCGAAGCGGCTCAAAAATTTGTCAACTATACGTTTGATATAATTAAAACAAATAAAGATTATTTAGTAGCATCTATATTTACATTTGGAAGAGAAGATTTGATTCCCGATATGTTTTTGTCTATTGTAAAAGATTTAGACAAAAAATTGCCGAATACCATTTCTACGTTTAAATATTATTTGGAAAGACATATTGAAGTAGATGGCGATCATCACAGTCATTTGGCATTGCAGATGGTTGAAAATTTATGTGGAAATGATACAAAAAAATGGGATGAAGTCCTTGATTTTACAATAAAATCATTAGAAATGCGAAAGCAATTATGGGACGGCGTGTATGAAGAAATAATGGCTAAAAATCAATTGAAACATGCTCAATCATAAGATAACCGAAGAAAAGAAAAATACCTTATTGATAATTCATGGGCTATTTGGGAGCTTGGATAATTGGCAAACACTTGCAAAAAAATGGAGTGAGCATTTTCGTGTCTTATCAATTGATGTAAGAAATCACGGTCGTTCATTTCACTCCGAATCTATGTCTTTTGAAGAAATGTGTGCTGATATTATCAAATTATTGAATCATTATGGCTTAACCAAAATTTCTATACTTGGTCATTCTATGGGTGGGAAAATAGCAATGGATTTTGCGGCAGCACATCCCGATTTTGTAGAAAAATTAATAATTGCCGATGTAGCGCCCTATAAATATGATGCGCACCACAAAGAAGTCTTTGAAGTATTGGACGCTATGGATTTTTCAAATTTTTCGAATCGTGCTGAAATTGAAGCTTTTATAGTGTCAAAATTGCCCCACGACAAGGCTACAGCTCAATTTATACTTAAAAATATCAAGAGAAATGAAGATACGTTAGTTTTTGAGTTTAAATTCAATCTCAAAACTCTAAAAACTTGTTATAATTACTTGATCGAACGCATAGCCCCTGAAGGTTTTGGAGGTAAGGTATTATTTCTGTCTGGCGAACATAGCCAATATATTACGGCAAGTACATCTACCCTATTATTTGATTTGTATCCACAAGCAGAAATAGAAATCATCCCCGATGCAGGACATTGGATTCATGCAGATAATCCCGAAGCAGTATTTGAAAAAGTTTTAAATTTTGTAAACTAATAATATGATAAAAGAATTAGAGCCATTCAAATTTTCTACAGAAATTCCATTGCGATGGAAAGACATAGACCAATTTGGACATGTAAATAACGCCAACTATTTGACATTGTTTGAAGTAGCAAGGTACTATTACTGCTTGGAAGTGAATCAATGGAACTGGGATAAAGACAAATTCATTATTGCATCGGCGCATGTAGATTATTTGCGTCCTTTATTTTTCCCCGCCAATGCAAAAATATATTTGAGAATAGATGACATAGGCACAAAGAGTTTTAATTTTCATTACGCTATCACGTACTTAAAAAATGATATTGAAAAACTAGCGGCAACGGGCTATACAACACAAGTCATGTATGATTTAGAACAGCAAAAAACCATTCCTATTCCTTCACATTTGCTAGAGCAATGGAAAGAATATGAAAAAAACTTAAAATTTAATTGAAAATAATTAGCTAATTTTTAATATTTTTGTATCTCAATTCGAATATATAATTTTATGATGCATTTTAAAGAACAATCTACCGAAAAGCCTCAATTCAAAGCAGAAACTTTGGCTGAAGTGAACCGTATTATGGCTCAATATCCCGAAGGAAAACAAAAAAGTGCACTTTTGAGAGTTTTGCATATTGCGCAAGAAGAGTTTGGCGGTTGGTTAAGTGTAGGAACTATGAATTATGTAGCAGAGCTTTTGAGCATTAAACCTATTGAAGTATACGAGGTAGCGTCGTTCTATTCGATGTATAATCTCAAACCTGTGGGTAAATATGTATTTGAATTTTGTCATACAGCTACTTGTGAGCCTTCTGCTAAGAAAATAATTGACTATACTTGTCAAAAATTGGGAATAAAAAGCGGCGAAACTACTACTGACGGACTTTTTACTATTAAAGAAGTGGAATGTCTTGGTGCTTGTGGTTATGCGCCTATGATGCAGCTAGGTCACTCTTATAGAGAACACCTAACCGAATCCAAAATTGATGAAATCATCAATGAATGCAAAGCGAAAGCTTAATATCTTTTTTTTACTTATTATCTTAATTAATATCGGTTGTTTTTGTACAATGATGGGATGTCCAGAAATGTATAAAATCGAAATAGGTAATTTAAGACAAGATTCTTTTTATATTAATAATTTTCAAGTTATTAATCTTTAAATCTCATACTATATAAAATGTATTAATTAGTTTCTATACACAACAATACTTATTTTTATTCAAGAACCAATATTTCCACTCTCCTATTTAAACTTCTCCCCTTTTCAGAGGTATTGTCAGCTAATGGATTTTCATAATTATTTCCAATATAATTAATTCTATCTTCATTTACCCCTGATTTTACCAAAAGTGCTTTAACAGCTTTGGCTCTTTTTTCAGAAAGTATTTGATTCAATTCAATAGAACCTTTATTATCGGTGTATCCCAAAATATGAACTCGATAACCTTTATTTTTATTTAAATACAACGCCAAAGAACGAATATCAATAGAACTAGAATCGGGAATTACAGCGCTATTGTTATCAAAATTAATATTAGTAATTTCAAATTCTTCTTCAATCTGAGGAGGCGAATCTATTCGGATTGGATTTATTATTTTGAAATTGAATAAACTATCAAAATTTACTTTATCTCTAATGTCTTCATATTCTTTGAAAAAAGGCGCATTTCTATTCTTTTTGGCAGTAAAAGATCCTTCTTCTATAAATACACCACTATCAAACATTGGATCACCTACATCGCCGATAGCTATTTTCATATGATACACTTTATAAGGCGTAAGATATACAGAAGCTTCAAGCGGTTTGGTAAGTCCATCAAACTCCAATTCATTAAACAAAAAATTATTCAATGTTTTAAGTTCATCTTTATTTATTTTGAAATCTTTGTTTTTGCTACCAAATAACTTATCAAAAATTGATTTTACAAATGGTTTACGAGGCTCAAACTCATCAATTTCTTTTTTTACACCATAATTCTCAAAACAATTGTTATTGATAAACAAGGTACTATTTCTCAAATGGTTGATATTATTTACAGTAATTGGATCATTTCTTTCAGGCAAAACTGCAAGATTTTGTCTAAAGTTGCCATCGCCCGTAACAATAAAAGCAAAAACATCGTTGAAACGCGAACCAACATACTCTTTGTATTCTTCCGACGCAAAAATATATCGAAATGTAATATGATTTTCGAGTGGAATAAAATCAAATTCTAAAATAACTTGATCTGCAACTCTTCCTTTTGCTAACTGATTGAGATCTCTATCACTTTTGAATTTATAGTTGTTATCCCATGCCAATCCACTCGTTCCAGGTGTTTTATTTTGTCCTGGTATAGTATTTACATTTCCTGTTGTCAATACAATGCCTCTTTTAATACCAATTGCATTAGTATCAATACTAAATTTAGCGATACTTGATGGTAAACCTCGCCATTTGATATTATTTACTTTAATATTTTGATTATTAAGAATATAGTCCACTAATTGCTTTCCATTGAATGTAGTATCCAACTTCAAACGAGCTTTTTTGGTTTGAGCATTTAATTGAAAAAAATATAAAAGTATTAGACTTATTACTAAGACGCTTCGATTCATATAAATTTGTTTAGTTTGTTTTGGATTATACAGCTACTTCTCCTTTTATTTTTGGATGAAATTGATAATTTTCAATTATAATATCATCAAAAGTAAAATCTTCAATAGAATTGACTTTTCGTTTGAAAGATATTTTTGGCAATTCAAAAGGCTCTCGAGTCAATTGTAATTGACATTGTTCAAAATGATTGTGATAAATATGTGCATCGCCCAATGTATGAACAAAATGACCTACTTCCATATCCAAAACCTCAGCAATCATATGGGTAAGAAGAGCGTAAGACGCAATATTAAAAGGTACTCCAAGAAATACATCGGCACTTCTTTGATATAATTGACAGCTCAATTTATTATTGGCTACATAAAATTGAAATAAACAATGACAAGGCGGCAAAGCCATTTGATTGACTTCGGCTGGATTCCATGCGCTTACGAGATGTCTTCTTGAATCGGGATTGTTTTTAAGACTATTGATCAACTCTTTTATTTGATCTACAACGGTTCCATCTAATCCTCTCCAATTTCGCCATTGACGACCATATACAGGACCTAAATCACCCCATTTTTGAGCAAAAACTTCATCAGCCAAAATTTTATCGGTAAATTCACGAACCGTTTCACCTTGATAAGAATCACTGTTTTTGTATTTGGCAAAAGGCCAATCATCCCAGATTCTAACTTTGTTTTCCGCTAAATATTTGATATTGGTATCACCTTTGATAAACCATATCAACTCATGAATAATGGATTTTAAATGTAGCTCTTTGGTAGTGACAAGCGGAAATCCTTTAGATAAATCAAAACGCATTTGGTAGCCAAAAATACTGCGAGTAC
>CAZUUI010000124.1:5541-6366 GCA_964622955.1 uncultured Chitinophagaceae bacterium
TGCAATCTGAAATTTAAATTATTTCTGCAAAATTAAATAACAAAAGCAAATATATTGGTAAAAAGCTATATTTAAATATTGGAAATCAACAAAGAAATGTCAATCGTATTAAAAAAAGGAAATTTATTTAAAAATTTTCTCTAATTCTTGTTCCAACATAGCTCCTCTCAAATCCTTACCAACGATTTTACCTGTTTTGTCCAAAAGATATGTTTTAGGGATATATTCAATATTATAAGTCATAGATGCTATTCCATTAATTTTTCTGTCTGCAAAATGATTGGGCCAAATAAGACCATCTTGCTTGATAGCAGCTTGCCATTTGGTCAAATCTTGATCTTGTGAAATACTAATTACCGTAAATCCTTTGTCTTTATATTTGTTATAAGCCGCTACTACGTTTGGATTTTCCATTCTGCAAGGGCCACACCAGCTAGCCCAAAAATCCATCAAAACCACTTTACCTCTAAATGATGATAGTTTTACCTTTTTTCCAGATTCATCTACAAATTCAATATCTGGAGCCATAGATCCAACTGCCAATTTAGCATCTTTTTCAGCTTTGGCTTGTCCCATTTGATTTTGCAAATCCATATTTTTTACTACAGTTTCAAAATCTTGCGCATAAATACTTTTTGGCAATGATGTACTTAATGTTTTTGAGAAATTTTTAATCTCGGTCAACATTTCTTGAGGCATTTGCTGATTTTGCATTTGCTGAAGAATTATACTATAGATATAATATTTTGTAATAATATTTTTTGAGTTTTTCAACACATCGTTTACATACGCTTGACAATTTTGGGATTTTGTTTGTATCAATTG
>CAZUUI010000125.1:0-6126 GCA_964622955.1 uncultured Chitinophagaceae bacterium
TGGTGGATAGTTGTTGGGGTTTTTATGGTGAAGAAAACGCCGAACAAGAAGGTAAGTCCTTATTGGAACATTATGAAAAAGAAATGGTTTAGGTTTTAATTTTGATTTGTGTTTTACCCTCGAATTTTTATTCGGGGGTTTTTTATTTCCCGAAATGCCGTTTTTTCTCCGATCGTGCGAATGTTGTTTGGCAAACGTATTACACAGACCAAGCATCCTGAGCTACTGGAAACTTGTTTGGCATTTGCCAAAACAATTTCAGGGCAGATCAGACAGCAGATCAGATTGTTAATATCTTTTGCATAATTTTAACAAATATAATTTTGCAGGTTGTGTAAATGTTGTATCTTTATACTCTAAATTAATTTATATGAATGAAGTTATTAATGGTTTATTAGACAAAACGGGTTTGAATTGGACTGTACGTCAAGATGAAATTCAAACTGTAGGAGGTATTGTAATACCCGATAAGAAAGCAATTGTTCGTGAAGACACAAATCAAGTATTGGATGTTATGGGTGATGGATATTATCCATATCAAAATCATGAACTAATGGAATTACTTTATCAAGTATCCAACAAAACTGGTTTGGAAGTACATAGAGGTGGTTCATTTAAGGATGGAGCAAGAGTGTATGTCCAATTGAAATCAGAAGATTTGAAATTGGGTAATGATAGGATTGAAGGTTTCCTTCCGGGAATTAATTCCTTCGATGGTTCAACTTCTCTGGCATTTGGTCATAGTAATGTAACTATCAGTTGTCAAAACAAATTCTTCTCAGCCTTTAGACAAGTTCAAAACAAGATTCGTCATACTAAGTCAATGTCGATTCGTATTGATGAGATTTGTAAGAGATTGGATGTTGTGTTGGAAGAAGAACAATCAATCTACAGACACATTGTTGAATTGAGTGAAACAACATTTGACGATTTGATGAAGGAGCGTGTGACTCGAAAGTTGTTTGGCATTAAACCTGAAATCAATTTGAACGACCAAGAAGCTATTAGTACACAAACTCGTAATAAGATGAGTAAGTTCTATATTGACTTAAATGGTGAAATCCAAAGTAAGGGTGATAACCTTTGGGGTTTATTTAGTGGTGTGACAAAGTACACAACACATTCCTATACCAAGAACGATATTACCGCAGCAAAAATGTATGGTCGTATTGGTCAAATCGAACAAGAGATATTTTCTAACTTAGTGGAGATGGTGTAATACCAATTTCTATTTGTTTTCATAACTTCCCCTGATGTTTCTACATCGGGGGTTTTTGTTTTTGGTAGTCCCCGAATTCTCCATGCGCATGCGCGGAATGTTGTTTGGCAACATTTCGTATGACAACCCCGTGTCAGCCCGGGTAATCCACAAACTTGTTTGGCAAACCTCGTATTACACTTTACACATTATTAAAGTTTTATTTTACATATTGCCAAACCAATTCGATCAGGGATCAGGTGAAAAATTCTGTATGACACCTTAACAAAATTTTAACAAAAAAAGATTTGGAAGTATAAAAGAATAATCATTATCTTTGTATTCTAAATTAAAAATCTATGAAACATTTGAAAAAAGTACAAGACGAATTAACCAAGAATAATATTTCTTGGGAATTAGGAAACGAGTATGGTTGGAGTGATAATTCTTTAATCTTCGAAGGAGGAGATTGTAAAGTTTTACTTTATGTCAATGAAGACGAGAAAGGTAAAATGGATTTGTGTTATTACGATTTATTTGAGAAAGGTGAATACAATTATATCACCGACAAAATAAATAGAAGTACCACCACAAGTCATAGAGGAAATACAACATCGGTAAAGAAAATGTTAAAAGATGTAAACTAAACCATATGAAAAAGAAAACTACACCTTACGAGTTTAAGAATTCTACATTTGATTTTTTATTGGATGTGGATATTAAACCGAAGAAACACAAAATTGTAAGTGTTTATGAAAATTACAACACCAATGAAGAGGACGTGTCTCCAGATATTTTGAGGTTGATGAAAGATGATGATTTCCTTAGTGAATTATATGAGTTTGTAAAAAATTACAACGAGAAATATAAGACACTTAAAATGAAGAAAGAACACCAAACCTATAATGAGTATCACGATAAAACAGAATCACTTATCACTATCGGAATAGAGGTAAGAAATGGTGAAGGTAGTGTTGGTTATTTTCCACTCTTGGAACACGAAAATGAATACGAGAAAAAGATGTGGGGTGATTTCAAAATCAGGAAAGTGGATATGATGAAATTCATCAATGACTTTTCTAAGAAGAAAAAGTTCAACCCTAATACAGAAGTAGATAAATTCAAAAGAGTTGGTAATTGTTTACGATGAGGATAACGAATATGTTTCACCACTTACCAGAGGAGAAAAAATCTACAAACAAATTGAATCTTTAATGAATAAAGTAGATTTCAAGTATGACGTTGTTGATGAAGATTAAATCACTAATAAACTAAATTATATGGAAAGAGTAAGTACTTGTTGTGGGGCCGATTTGTTATTAACAAACGGAGACCCGATATGTTCCGAATGTAGAGAACATTGTGGTATAGAAATAATACACGAAGATGATGAACCCTCGAATTAATCGAGGGTTTTTTATTTCTCCCCGACGCAGATCAGTATCCCCAAATTTGTCTGGCACTTGCCAAACCAATTCGATAATCCCGGCACAGGATCAGGAGAAAAAAATTCTTTAACATTTCTTTAACAAAATATATTTGTTATATCTTTATACTCTTTGTATATTTGTATCCTAAACTTATAACAATGACAATCAAAAATTTTACAAGTCCGAGAGGGAATGATGTTCCCAATCAATTCGAAATTCGTTTCGGAGGGACAACCTTTTATCAATCGTATAAAAGTATTATCGTCAAGAAAGAAAACGGCAGAACTTATTTAGACGAGAACAAGTGGGACTACTCAAAGACCACGGGAAAGTATCGTAATATCTTTTTGGGTGAGACCAAAAAAGAAACACAAATGAAAATCAATAGTGGGGAATATATCCTTATTGATTTATCTAATTCATTCGATACTACAACTAAAGATATTTCTAATTTCAAATTCTTAAAGTAATATGAAACTACACATTTTAAAAGTAAAAGATAGAACTGATGTATGGTCAGATGATATGTTCTATACCATTAAAGGTTTAAGGGAAAGGTGTTTAAAGGATTGGTTCGACATATGGGATGAGTGTGGAATTACCAAAGAGCAAATCACGGAAAGTGATGAGAAGTTATTTGACTACATGACTCACTTTGGTTATGATGTGGAAACAATATTAACAATCACCGAAAATGATTTAGTATGATACTCGAAATAAAATCAGTCGCATCAGTTATAGATACTGAAACAAAAATTGTTTATCCCAAATATCAAATGGGAGGTTATGACAAACTAAGTGGTGTTCATATAGATGACCTCACCAAAAAGTTTGTGGATGAAATAAGTGAAGATGATATTGTATTAATTAATGAAAATTTAAAATCAAACTAATGGAGTATAAAGTAATCTACGGCGATAGTCCGAACGAATTAAATCAGAAAGTTCAATCTCACCTTCAGGATGGGTGGAATTTGTCTGGCAGTCATCAGGTCGTAATACGAAGACAACAAAATCGTTTTCGTGGTGACCAACATGTGGACACCATA
This sequence comes from uncultured Chitinophagaceae bacterium, assembly GCA_964622955.1. Lineage (GTDB taxonomy): Bacteria > Bacteroidota > Bacteroidia > Chitinophagales > JADJOU01 > CHPMRC01. Next base: position 3,677 of record CAZUUI010000125.1, read on the forward strand.
AATGAAATTGAATACACACAAACGATAACACGAGAAAGTAAAAAGAATGTTATTCAAGTTGATGTGGCATTTTATCATCCTAATGATGATGAAACACAAAAAGTGTATGACGAAGAGGGAATGTTAGAAGAGTTTGAATACAAATTAAAACAACTGATAAATAAAAACTAACTATGGGAAATTTTATTTATAGGGTCTTGATTTATTTCAAAATCATTCGTATATTTTAATAGATTTGTGTTCATAATAATTGTGTTTGGTAAGTTTAAAGGGTGTCTTCGGATACCCTTTTTTCATTTTGAATATGTGCATCTTGTGCCATGCGAATATTGTTTGGCAACATTTTGTTTAACTTTTACCCCGTATTACCTAAACACGTTTAAACTTTATAAAAAAAAGTTAAACAATTTTTTAAATAAAAACTTGTTAATAGAATTTTTAAGCATATCTTTGCACTTCAATAAAAAACCATTATATGGAAAGTAAATTGGCAACAAGAGTGATTCTTTCACCCACCGACAAAAACACGTATGACATCCTATACACCAACAACGGCAAGGATTACAAGACACACAAGTCAGGTTTCAAATCATTAGAAGAAGCACTCGAAGAAACAACAATCATCAAAGGAAGTTTGAAACTTCTAAATGATGTGTTCAAAAACACTAATTAAAATTTAGTTTCGATAGGTTAGTAAGTTTAGTTCTTCCCTCACAGAAATGTGGGGGATTTTTTTGCGCAATAGCAGCGCTACTGATCTGCGCACAGCAGATCAATTTGTCTGGCAACATAACTGATTGATAATCAACAATACTAATTTTGCCAAACAATATCATGGCTGGTCCAGCGCTGCATTTAGCCAGTTCACAGCAAAACTCATTAACAAAATTTTAACAAAAAAATGCTGCTGTAAATTTGGAAGTGTAAAAGAATAATCATTATCTTTGTATCCTAAACTTAAAAATCTATTTTATGGGAACAAGAAATTTAACAATGGTAATTAGTAATGGTGAAACAAAAGTAGCTCAATATGGTCAATGGGATGGATATCCAGAAGGTCAGGGAGTTACCGCATTAAACTTCTTAACTAATACTGATTTAAACAAATTCAAAGAGAAATTGAAATCAGTTAAGTTTATCAATGGTACTAAACAGAAAGAAATTGATAAATGGTTAAAGAGTATCGGATGTGAAAGTGGTTGGATGGATGGTGAACAAGCAAAATTATATCACGAAAGATATCCATTACTTACAAGAGACAACGGAGCAGATATCTTAAATCTAATTATGGAGAGTGAAGAAGAAATTAATTGGGTTACGGATAGTTCGGAATTTGCTGGTGATAGTTTATTCTGTGAGTGGGCTTATGTAATTGATTTGGATAAGAATACTTTTGAAGTGTATGAAGGGTTTAACAATAAACCTTTAACTATTGAAGATAGATTTTATTATCTAACAGCTGAAGCTGATAAAGAAAATCAAAGAAGAAAGGATTATGGTAGTGATAGCATGTACTATCCTGTTAAGATGATTAAATCGTACAACTTAAATGATTTACCATTAGAAGCTGAATTTATTAATCACTTTAAAAATTTACAAGATGCCTAATTGGTGTTCAAACTATATCAGGATTAATGGAGATGCAAGAACCATCTCCATTATTAAATCCGCTTGTGAAAGATGTGCTGAAAAAGATGAAAAGATTTTTCGAAATCTAATTGACATTCCAACTCATATGACGAACGAACAATATGAGAAGGACTGGTATGACACCAATGTAAATTGGTTTGGTACGAAGTGGGATGTTAATTATACATCTTGTGGATTCGAATATTCCGATAACGAAATCATTATGAGTCCCGAAACTGCTTGGAGTCCCCCAATACAATTCTTGGAGAACCTTGTTAAGCAGTACAAGGGTATCGAAGCTTACATCTTTTACACTGAACCAGGTATTGGTTTCTCTGGTGAAACCAAAATCTATCGTGATGAAGATGGACAAGTAATTGTGGATGATGCTGAATACGAATATCTACACGGCATTTATCTTCTTGATAAAGATATGTTTTGGGGAGAAGTGGAATCTCATTGCGATAATTTCCTTTGTGAGAATGAAGATGAAGAAGACGAGGAGGGTAATCCAATACCAATTACAGATGAGAAGATTAACGAGTATATTAACGACTACTTCAACTTTGTTGTAGATAAAGACAGACAAGAAATTTTTAAACAATTTAAAGAATACACAAATGAGTAAAGAAAGAGTGAGTAAAGTGGTTGTTCCAGAGAACAGACCATCTCAAGATGAATGGATGGAACAATTAAGAGTATCTTCAGGGTATGTGAAACCTGTGGATTATTTCAAAGGCAACGAATTCAACACAGAAGTTTTCTCCCGAAACAGAACCAACAGTGGATTATTGTCTGGCATTATTAACTTTATAACATCA
>CAZUUI010000126.1:0-6062 GCA_964622955.1 uncultured Chitinophagaceae bacterium
AAAAAGGGCACATTTTCTATTACTACCTTGCGTACAGTGGTGTCCAGCGTAGCAAAGAGTTTGTTTTCTGCCAAAATATCGGCTTTGCTCACGAGGTTCATAATGGTGCTTTTGCCCACATTGGTGTAGCCTACTAGCGATACACGTATCATTTCGCCACGGCTTTTTCGCTGCGTTTCGCTTTGTTTGGAGATTTCTTTAAGCTTATCTTTGAGGTGCGAAATACGGGTTTGGGCTATACGTCTATCGGTTTCTATTTCTTTTTCTCCCGATCCTCGCATACCTATTCCTCCTTTGATACGGTCTAGGTGCTGCCACATCCCTTTGAGTCGGGGCATCAAATATTGCGTTTGAGCCAGTTCCACTTGCGTTTTGGCTTGTAGCGTTTTAGCATTTTGTGCAAATATATCTAGGATGAGCATACTTCTATCCAAGACTTTTATTTTCAGTTCTTTTTCGATATTGTTTTGCTGCGAAGGGCTGATCTCATCATCAAAAATGACGGCATCAATTTTATTTTTTTTGCAATATTCGTTGATCTCTTCTAGTTTTCCACTACCTACATAGGTTCTTTTGTCTGGATTGTCAAGAATTTGATGAAAAACTTCTACGGGCTCTACGTTGGCGGTAGTGGCCAGAAAATAGAGTTCATCCAAATACTCTTTCAATTTGAGGAGTTCGTGTTTGTTTTTGGCTACGCCTACCAGAATCACTCGTTCGCGTTCTTTGAGGGTATTGTCTACTTTAAATTCGGTTCTTTCTAATGCCATATATTATTTTATTCGCACGCCATTTTCATATTTTACAATAAAAGCATCGGCGTATCCTTTCATTTTTACAAATTCTCTATGTTTTTTTGCTTCGTCTATACTTTTGAACTCTCCTGTTACATATTTATACAATCCATCTTCTAAACTTTCTTTAATATCTGGAAATGTACCGTAGATAAGGTCTCTATTTTCAATTTTGCGTTGAGAGGCCTTAACCTGAATTTTGTATATCAATCCTGATTTTGGAGCGATATAAGTAGCTTTTGGTGCGCTTAATACTGCATTTGGCTTGGTAGTAGGCTCTGAATTATTATTTTTAGATTGAGCTTGTGTTACCTTTTTGTCTATTTCACTATCTTCAATAATGATTTTTGGCATTGGTTTTTTCTCAATTTTTGGTTCTACTTTTGCTTCCATTTTCTTTGTCTCCGCTTTGGCTTTTTCTTCCAATTTCAATTTTTCTTCCAATATTTTTTGTTTTTGGTTGTCTGTGACTACAGGAGTCACTTCTGTTTTTTGATTTATCTTAGCAATTGGCTCATTTTTTTCTTCATTAACTTTTGGTTCATCTATTTTCACCAATTCAAGTGGGGTATCTTCTTCTACAATAATTATTTTTCGTGGTGCTGGTGTAGCTTCTTTTGGTTTTGTTTTTTCTTTTTGCTCTTCAATAAATGGTTTAGAAGGTACTTTTGCTATTTCTTTTACTGGTTCAATTGTCAAAGGTGGCTGTTTTGCCGCATCTTTCGCTTGAGCCATTTTTTGATTGGATTCCATTTCTTTTATAGCGTTGGGATATCCTGCTTTTTCTGCTTTTAGCTTCTCGGCTTGTTCCATTTGTTTTTCAATACTTGCTATCTTTTCAGCAGCGGATAGGTCGCTATTAACTTGAATGTCGGCATTTTTTCCTTCAAATTTTCGTTTGTATTCCGTAAAGGCATTTGCAATTTTGGTCGCTATATTTATTTGTCCCAATTTGCTGTTCATATATTCTTCTTCTTCGGTATTGGAGATAAATCCTATTTCGAGCAAGCAACTAGGCATTGCGGTCTGGTACAACACCAAAAATCCCGCTTGTTTTGTTCCTCTAATAGATTGATTGTCATCGTTTTTAAATTCATTTTCAATTTTTTTTGCAAAATGAATACTGTTGTCTAGAAACAAACTTTGTTTCATGGTCATAATGATATTTCCTTCGGCAGAATTAGGGTCAAATCCGTAATTTTCGGTTACATTGCCCTCTAAATTTACTACAGCATTCTCCTTTTTGGCTACTTCCAAGTTTTCTTCCGATTTGTGCAATCCCAAAACATAAAATTCTACACCCGAAGGGTCTTTTTTCTTATTGGAGTTGGCATGAACTGAAATAAAAAGATCTGCTTTGGCTTTATTGGCAATAGCTGCACGCTGGTACAATTCTATAAAACGATCGTCTTCTCTAGTCAAGATTACTTTTACATCGGGGTGTTTTTCTTGAATCAATTCGGCCAATTTGAGCGAAACTGCCAATACAATATCTTTTTCCTTTGAAAAAGAACCAATCGCTCCCGGATCTTTACCTCCATGTCCGGGATCAATAACTACCTTTCGTAGTTTTTTGGAGACAATTTCTTGACTATATGCGTTTTCTGTCAAAAAGCACATACAAACAATAAAAATTGTATATTTGCAGTTTTTTAGAAAGTTTAGAAGGATATTATTTTGCATTTTGTGAATTTTTGTACGAGTTATTTTTTTCATTTGTATTCCAACGGGACAAAGATACTTATATTATCTCTTATTCTAATCTTTTCATGCGACTTATTTTCACAATCAAACCCTTTGCTCTCTACAAAAAAGGACACTTTTATAAAGAAAGAAGTCGTAGTGGATTCGTTTCAATTAAAAGATGCGAGTGGCGATATCAAATCAAAAATAGATTATAAGGCAGAAGATAGTATCGTTTTTGACAATATTACAAAGAAAATGTTTTTGTACAATCAATCCAAAATTGACTACAATGGCATGAATGTAGATGCTTATTTTATTGAATATGATTGGAATACAGGCATTATGACTGCTAATCAAAAAAAAGAAGCCGATTCGGCTATTGGTGTTCCTTATCTCAAACAAGATGGCAAAGAGTATATTACCGACAAAATTACCTATAATTTCAAATCCCAAAAAGGAAAAGTTTATAATATCGTAACTCAAGAAGGCGAAGGGATTTTACACGGTGAAGAAGTGAAAAAAGACAGCAATAAAAACTGGTACGTAAGTCGTGCCAAATATACTACGTGCGACCTAGAGCATCCCCATTTTCATTTCAATGCAAGAAAATTGAAATTGATTCCCGAAAAAGCGATGATTACGGGCCCTACCAATATCGTTATCAATGATATTCCTACACCGTTGTACCTTCCTTTTGGGCTTTTTCCTCTCAAAAAAGGACGAAGAAGTGGTTTGCTATTGCCTACAGAATATGGATTTGCACCGGTTTTCAATTTACAAGGCTTAGGATATTATTTTGGGATTAATGATCACATGGATTTGGCGGTTCGTTCACAACTTTTTTTTAATGGTAGTTTTGGTGTTCAGGCAGATTTTAGGTATTTGAAAAAATACAGTTTCAATGGTTCATTTACCTTGGGGGTCAACCGAATTTTTCAAGGAGATAACGACAATCCTGCAGTAGCAGCCAATACTGCCACAAATTATAATCTTAGTTGGACACATAGTCAAGATTTTAAAGCGCATCCTACTTTTACATTCAATACCACACTGCGCTATCAAACACAAGGTTTTTTTCAAAATCCAATCAATGTAACGGCCAGAAGAATCGATGCTCAAATTAATTCGAGTTTAAGCCTCACCAAGCGTTTTAGAGGAATTCCTATGGAACTGAGAAGTAGTGTCAATTATACTCAAAATTTGGCTACTAAAGCAGTTAATGGTCAGTTCCCAAATCTACAAATGAATTATAATGGAAATCCATTTAAATCAAAATCGGGCAAAGGGTATTTGAATCAGCTCAATTTTTCATACACTTCAGAATTCAATTCGCAATTTAATAGCTATGACAGCTTATTGCTTACAAAACAGTTTTTTCAGGATTTGAGATTTGGAATTTTACACTCCGTAAATTTTAATTTTGGCGCTATTAAGTTATTGAAATATTTCAATCTATCGCCAAGTTTTAGATATCAAAATAGAAATTATTTTAATAGAACGAATTATGAATATTCTTCTAAATTGGATACGATTCGTGAAAATGGTTTTTATTCGGTTCAAGATTTTAGTGGCGGACTCAATTTGAGTACGGTAATTGTGGGGATTAAACAATTTCGAGGAAGAGGTTTTCAAGGCATTAGGCATCAAATGACACCCAATGTTGGATTCTCGTTCAGTCCCGATTTTACAAAGGACTTTTGGGGATATTATAAAACCGTAGATACTGGGGCGGCTTCAATTAGGTTTTCGCCATATTCCAATAATATGTATGGTGTGCCAGGCAATAGCTCTTCGGCATTATTGAGTTTTGGATTGTCCAATTCTTTGGAGGCCAAATTCTTTAATAAAAAAGACTCTGCCAATCCTTCCAAAAAAATTATGTTGATAGATAATCTAAGCCTTTCAGGGTCTTATAATCTCAATGTAGATAGCTTTAAAATGTCCAATTGGTTTATGTCTATGAGTAGCAATATAGGAAAATTTGCTAATTTTAGAATGGATTTTAATTATGATCCTTATGTGTATGAAAATGGCGTAAGAGTAGATAAATTATTGATTTCCAATAAAGGCGGTTTGGTGCGATTGCAGTCTTTTAGTGCCGCTTTAAACTTCAATTTGTCTTCGGCTAATTTAGCGTCCAATGTGCTCAAAAGCACTAAAGGAAGCGAAGCCGAAAGGAATTATATTTATAGAAATTATCATTACTTTTATGATTTTAATAATCCTTGGAATGCCAGTTTTGCAGTTAATTTTACATCAGAAAATAATTTTAGACTCGATACCACTGTTTATTCGGCCAATTTGAGTTTGAATAATTTGGATTTTAATCTTACCAAAAATTGGAAAATTGCCGTTCGTTCGGGGTATGATTTTAATACTCAAAAGATTCTGATGACCACAATTTCGGCTGTTAGAAATATGCATTGCTGGGAATTTAGATTCAATTATACGCCTATCTCTAATTTTGGGCAGGCTTATTCTATTGAAATTAGACCCAAGTCTGCATTGCTACAAGATATGAAATTGATGCGAAATAAACCTGCGCTTGAAAATTATTTTTAATTAAAAAAAATAGAATTAAATGCCTCAATCCTTTGATACAAATATTACCATTGGCCTTCGTAGAAATATGCTTGAAGATATCGAAAAACTTTTTGTAGAAAAAGGATATGTCGAATATCGCTACGTATTGGATGCTATGGATGAAGTGCCACGCCATATTTTTCTGGGGAAAGGATTTGAGCAATTGTCATACAAAAATCAAAACGTAGATATAGAAGCGGAACAAACCATTTCCAAACCTACAACGGTAGCCATTCAAACCTTTTTGCTCAATTTGCAGAAAAATGAAACAGTGTTAGAAATTGGAACGGGAAGTGGTTATCAGGCAGCCGTTTTGAGTCATTTGGCGGGAAAAGTTTTTACGGTTGAAAGACACGAAATTTTATTCCAGCGAGCAACAAAAAAAATGAAAGAACTTGGGCTGAACAATGTCTATACTTTTTTTGATGATGGGTTCAAAGGTGTGCCTCGTCACGCGCCGTACGACAAAATTCTCATTACGTGCGCTGCGCCCGAAATTCCACAAAATTTGGTAGCGCAACTTAAAGTAGGCGGACAATTTGTATTGCCTATAGAAGATGGTGAAGGTCAGCAAGATATGCTTCGATTGACCAAAATGGAAGATGGAACCCTTGCCGAGGAAAAGTTTGGAAAATTTGAGTTTGTGCCTATGCTAGAAGGCGTTTCAAAATAGCTAACGTTTTTAAAAAAAGAAACAAATGAAACTACTTTGTATTACCGATTTGGATCTAATTGAAGAAAAATGGGAGTCTCTTGATATTCCACATCATTTTAGATGCTTGAGTGTAGAAATTACTTTTTTTAATATTCAAAAAGACGACTGGGCGCGTATTGAAAATCAATTAAAAGAAGAACGTTATCATTTGTGTATCAGTCTTATGGCTTGTGATATTGTAGATGAAAAACTAAATGGAAATAAGCTCTTAAATGATGTCAATAACTATTCTTCCATAGAACTTAAACAAGATTTGAAACAAGAAGATTTAATTTGGAGCCAAC
>CAZUUI010000127.1:0-6046 GCA_964622955.1 uncultured Chitinophagaceae bacterium
ACGATAAATGGGGCGAAATTCCCGCAGATTTTGGAAGGAAATAGTGGATGAATGATTTTAGTCTTCCTTTTACTTATCATTTTCTATTATAAAATGTCAACAATTTAAGCTATCTTTGTGTTTAGTTTAGTCGCTTTAAATATAAAAAGTTCAATACTATGAAATATAAAATATTATTACTATTTTTAATTATAACAGGAAAAGGATTTTCTAAAACATATAATAGTATAAAAGATGGTAATTTTGATGATCCTTCAATATGGCTAGAAAAACAAGTTCCCAATTTTAATGGAGATACTATTAATATTTCACATTCAATATATTTCAAAAGAAAAAATGACACCGTAAAAAGTTTTAATACTTGGTATGACTTAAATAGGTTAAACATTAGAAAAGAAGGAGTTCTTTGTATGAGAAACGAAAATTATATAATTTATTCAGTTTTCTTCAATGTAGAAGGGCAACTTTATGTCAATAATACCCGGTTTTGGTTCTGTGGTTTTGATATAAAAGGGTATGTTAGTTGTGATAATAAAGTAACCTGGAATGAAATACAAACCTCTAAATTTCAAGGGTATGGATTTAATATAGGTTATTTTGAAGTGGAAGATAATTGTACTATTATCTCAAATGAGACTATTGGTTTTAATTCAAATTGTATGAAAACAGCTTTTGTATTAATTGATAGTCCAATAGACGAAAGAACTTCAAAATATTTCATTTTTTCTAACCGTAGAATTGATATAAAACTAATATTTCCTGACACAACATATTTAATCCGTTCAGATGAAAGCGTAATTTACAAAAGAAAGACTTCGGATAGTTTACGAATTGATATAATCGCTTCGGATACCTGTTTGAATACTTATACACGAAGATATACATTAAATCCTTTAAAAAGTAGTATCGTTTCAAATAAACAAATAATTCCTGAAATTTCTATTGAAAATTTTGAAAATAGTATAAATATTCATTCGTTTAATAATGATTTATATCAACTCTTATTATTCGATTTGAATTCTAAGCTAATTTTGAATCAATCGTTTTCAAAAAAGATAGTACTTAATACGAACGACTTTTATAGTGGATTATACTTTATAAATATCTTTGATAATCAAGGTAGATTTATAATGAATAAAAAAATAATAAAATAATTAAATCTAAGAATTTCCCTCTTTAATCTCTTTATCTTCTTCCTCGCGAATTTTATTTTTGATAATATCCCCTAAAACTTTAATCGCTACGCTGTTAAAGCCTCCAAGCGGTAGGATGATATCTGCAAATTTTTTGGTGGGTTCTATATATTGTTCGTGCATTGGTTTTACCGTTTCGAGGTATCGTTTCAACACTTCATTGACATCGCGTCCTCGCTCTACAATATCACGCTGGATTACACGAATGAGTCGTTCATCGGCAGGCGCATCTACATATACACAAATGTCCATTTTTTCTCGTAGTTTCTTATCGGTCAATATTAAAATACCTTCTACAATAATGGCTTTTTTGGGTTCGGTATGAATTGTTTCTTTACTTCGGCTACAGGTAAGATATGAGTATATAGGCTGTTCTATAGCTTTTTGATTTTTTAGATCTTCTACATGATTTGCCAATAAACTAAATTCTATAGCATCGGGATGATCAAAGTTTGTATTTTTCTTTTCTTCTTCCGTCAAATGCCCATTATCTTTATAATAATTGTCTTGGGATAGTAGCACTACATCTTTTTTTGGAAAAAGATTCATAATTTTCTTGACTACTGTAGTTTTTCCCGAGCCTGTTCCGCCAGCTATTCCAATTACCATGTAATGCTAATTTGTATTTGATTTTAAAATTGAATGAAAATTATTTAACGATTTTGCCCCCTTTGAGTTCTTCCGTCAATTTTTTGAAATCATCCATTCTATTTTCAAACAATAATTGTGCTTGCATAGGCCATGTTTCTGGCGAGTGCATTGCAAAACGTGGACCTCCTTCGTTCAATATTTCTTTAAGTGCTTCTATTTTGCTGTCAGCCAATTCTTTATAACTAAGAATGCTCTTTGAATTTAACAATTTTTCAATGGCTGGGCCTATTCCTTCTATTACTTTTAAATCATTTTTAGAAGGAGAAGCTGCATCTACTTTTGCTACTGTTTTTTTAGCTGTAGTTTTTTTAGCTACTTTTTTAAGCTCATCATTTGAAACGATATTGTTAACTTCGGTTGTTTTAACTTCGGTTGTTTTAGCTGCTGTTTTTTTAACTGTAACTTTTGGCGTTTCTTTTATGGGAGTTTCTACCTTGGCAATGGTTTCTTTATTAGATATTTCAGTTTTTGAAACTATTGCGTTATTTGTAGTTGTGCTCGCTTCTTTCTCAGCCTGATTAAATTTTTCTTCAATTGAACTTTTGCTTGATGTTTCATTTTTTACATCATTGTATACAAATTCTTTTTTGGTTCTATGACTCATAAAATATCCCAATAGAAATCCCAATAAAGATGCTACAAAAAGCATGATTAATATTTCAATAGAGGCATCCGTTTTATCGTCTTTCTTTAATAAATTGCTTTGAAAAATGGTTAAAGTAAATATAATAATTATTTTTTTAATATTATTGAATTATTTTTATTTCTACACGACGATTTTTGGCTCTATTTTCAGGTGTATTATTATCTACTTTGGGTTTTGAAGAACCAAAAGCTTCTATAACTATCTTGTCTTTGGACAATCCCAAACTTACCAATTGGTCTCTTACTACTTTGCATCGGTCCTCCGATAAGGTTTTATTGGCATATTCAGCACCAACATTATCGGTATGTCCTTCCAATTTAATTTTTTGAGAACTAGTGCCAATTTTGGCAATATATTCTTTTAATAAGTTTGTAAATCCTTCATTCGCAAGTCCTTTTATAGAACTCGATGGGAAATAAATTTCGGCAGAGTTATCATGACTTACTACTTTTACTTCCGATAGATTGGAATAATTTGTAGTGTCGGCCATTTGAATTTTCAAGGCATCGAAAGGTGCTACAAAACTAGAATCTTTTGACATTTCCATTGCTACCAATCTAATTTTGGAAGTGTCCATACAAGAAGCCAACAAGTTTTTTAATTGTTGTGCTCTTGCCAATCCTAAGTTTGAAAACGAAGTTGAATTGGTTTCGTCAGCAAAATAAGAACCAACTATTTCTATAGTTTGACCATTGTATTTGCTACAAATATCGCTTCTAAATACTTCAAATTCATATAATAATGCACTATCCGAATTGAGATTAAACGAAATAGGAAATGCAGGAACTTGTAGTTTTGAAGAGTCAATTTCTGTTTTGATGTCTGAATCGCAAAAGTTTTTGATACCACAAGTATAATGTTTCCAGCATACTATCCACCAAATTAACATTACGATTAGCACTAAAATGCTTTTTAAATTCATCTAAAGCAACGTTTAAAAAATGATTAAATTATTTTGCAAATTTATAAATAAAATTTAATATTTGCTTTACTATTTTGTAAATTGTTGCTATTCAGTATTTTGCATTCACTTTTATTTATTTTTTTAAATTTGTAAATTGTTGAAAATTAAGGATATATGTATTGAGTTACTGCTGTTTAAAATTGTTAATTTTTTATACATTTTTGTTTATCTTATTTTTTTATCAAAAAAAAGAATTACCTTAGCGCATCATCAATAAATTCTATTCTTTTTATGCCTAATTTATCGTTCCCAAAAAACAAAATACAAATTTTATTACTGGAAAATGTACATGCCAGAGCCAAGGAAATTTTAGAAAAAGATGGTTTTTCAGTGGAATGTGTCAAAGGCGCTTTGAACGAAGAAGAATTAATTAATAAAATAAAAGATGTTCATGTTTTGGGAATTCGTTCCAAAACGATGGTAACCCAAAAAGTCTTAGACCATGCGCCAAAATTAATGGCGATTGGGGCATTTTGTATTGGAACCAATCAAATAGATTTAACCGCAGCCGCAAAAAAGGGAATTCCTGTTTTTAATGCACCTTTTTCCAATACCCGTTCTGTGGTAGAACTGGCGCTGGGCCTTTCAATTATGCTCATTCGGGGTATATTTGAAAAAAGTATGCAACTCCATCAAGGCATTTGGAACAAAGTAGCTAAAAATAGCTATGAAATTCGAGGAAAAAAAATGGGAATTGTAGGGTATGGCAATATTGGTAGTCAGCTTTCGGTATTGGCAGAAGACATAGGAATGGAAGTTCATTTCTATGATTTAGACGAAAAATTACCGCTTGGAAATGCCAAAAAATGTCAATCCCTGGATGAATTACTCGCAATTTCAGATGTGGTTTCCTTGCATTTGGATGGTAGAAGTACAAATGCGAATATTTTTACCAAAAAAGAATTTGAAAAAATGAAGCCGGGAGCTTTGTTTATTAATTTATCAAGAGGGCATATTGTCAATATTTCAGATTTGGCCGATGCGCTCAAAACGGGTCATATTCAGGGAGCGGCTATTGATGTATTTCCGTATGAACCCAAAGAAAATAATGAACCGTTTGTAAACGAACTTTTGGGGATGCCCAATGTAATTTTGACGCCTCATATTGGGGGAAGTACCGAAGAAGCGCAAGAAAATATTGGTCAATTTGTACCTAATAGATTTTTGGATTTTATCAATAAAGGTAGCACGCAGGGTTCGGTAAATTTTCCCGAACTTCATCTTTCTGCCAATAGCGATAATTCTAATAGAATCATTCATATACATAGAAATACACCAGGTATTTTGGCCAAAATCAATCAAGTTTTTGCACAAAATGAAATCAATATCTTGGGACAATACCTCAAAACCGATGAAAATCTAGGGTATGTAATTACCGATATTGCTACAGGATATCACGCCGATTTGAAACAGGAATTGATGTCTATAGAAGGAACTATTCGATATAGAGAATTGTATTAATAAATATATCCATAATGAATAAACATACTTTTTTTAACGTAGGTCCCGCAATGATTTTTGAGCAAGTACCTCAATTGTCGGCTCAGTTTTTTGCCGAAAATATGGGTAGTATTTCGCATCGAAGTCCAGAATTTAGACAATTGCATTTAGAAGCGGTATCAAGTTTGAAGAAATTGTTGAATATACCAGAATCGTATGGTGTTTTTTTTGCAGGTTCTGCATCGGAATTGTGGGAACGAATCCTCCTAAACGGTGTCAAAAGCAAAAGTGCTCATAACGTTAATGGTTCTTTTTCTAGCAAATTTTATGATTATGCAAAAAGTCTTAAATTGAATACACAAAAGATTGAATTTGAAGAAGGTAAAGGTTATTTCGCTTCGCAAATTTCGATAGAAGACGATGTGGAGATGATTTGTATTACCCAAAATGAGACTTCTACAGGCGTTTGGATTCCAGAAAATGAAATAGCGGATATTGCTAAAAAATACCCCGAAAAATTGATTTCGGTGGATATGGTTTCTTCAGTTCCTATTGCCCTTTTAGATTTCAATTATATTGATAACGCTTTTTTTTCAGTGCAAAAAGCGTTTGGGATGCCAGCTGGTTTGGGGGTTTGGATTGTATCGCCTCGTATGCTTGCCAAATCTATAGAATTGAAAGCGGAAAAGGGAATTGGCGCACATCATACATTGCCTGTACATTGGAAAAATTTTGAAAAAAATGAAACGCATTCTACGCCCAATGTATATGGAATTTATTTGATCAATCACATTTCACAATATTTATTATCTCAAAATATAGAAACGCTAAGAAATGACCTAAAATCTCGTGCAAATTGGATTTATAACCAATTGAATTCGATGGTTCATTTCAAACCTTTTGTAGTAGAGCCTCAATTTCAGTCGCCTACTATTATTGTTATCCAAGCTGATAGCGCCGATAGGGTAGAGCAAGCCAAAAAGCTTTTGAAATCACATAATATATCGGTAAGTAGTGGCTATGGACAGCAAAAAGCTTTGCAAATTCGCATCGGTAATTTTCCTGCATTGAAGCAACAGGATTATGAGACCCTTTTCTCCATTTTAAAACAAATAGATTAACTCAATATGATACCAGCATCCGAATTGATTT
>CAZUUI010000128.1:0-6014 GCA_964622955.1 uncultured Chitinophagaceae bacterium
GCCATTTCATTTTACGCTTTTTTCGTTGTAATTTTTACAGACTCTTATTTGATGGACATTGATAAAAACTAGCCATAGCTTTTTATAGCATTGTAGAAGGACAAACGTAGTCGCTAATTTTGATAGCGCCTGTAGCTTTTATAGCTCCAAATCCTCCTGCAATATCGATTAGATTGTCGTATCCTCTTGCTTTAAGTGTAGAAATAAAGACCATACTTCTGTATCCACCAGCACAATGCACAAAATAGGTTTTGTTTTTATCTACTTTGGTCATACTATCGTTGATATAGTCTAGCGGAGCATTGATAGCTTCCATTAAATGTTCGCTATAGTGCTCGCTAGCTTTACGCACGTCCAATATTTCTATTTGAGGCTCAGCGGCATGTCTTTTTATAAATTCATCCGCAGAAATTGACTCAACAGAATCTACTTCTTTTCCTGCTGCAGTCCAAACTTCTATACCTCCTTTCAAAAATCCAAGTGCATTGTCATAGCCTACACGAGCCAAACGAGTTACTACTTCTTCTTCTCTTCCCTCATCGGTGATAAGCAATAATGCTTGTTTTACATCGGGAATCATAGTACCTACCCATGGTGCAAAACTTCCATCCACACCAATATTAATCGAATTGGGTACAAAACCTTTTGCAAACATTTGCGCATGACGTGTATCTAAAATTACAGCGTCTGTTTCATTTGCGGCTACTTCAAATTCTGCGGGAGATAACGCACGCGTTCCTTTATTGATAACGGTTTCTACATTTTCGTATCCCTGAATATTCATCATTACATTTTGTGGAAAATATGCTGGTGGAGGCGTCAATCCATCCAATACTTGTCTTACAAATTCATCTTCCGACATTTCTTGCAAGGCATAGTTTACTTTTTTCTGATTTCCCAAAGTATCAAAGGTTTCTTTGCTCATATTTTTTCCACAAGCACTACCTGCGCCATGTGCTGGGTATACAATTATATCATCAGCCAAAGGCATCAATTTTGTGCGAAGCGAATGGTATAAATGACGAGCCAATTTATCTTGTGTCAAATCAGCAATAACTTTTTGTGCCAAATCGGGACGTCCTACATCGCCAATAAAAAGGGTATCGCCACTAAACAAAGCCGTTTCTTTTCCATGTTCATCTATCAATAAATAACAAGAACTCTCCATTGTATGACCTGGTGTGTGGATTACTTTAATAGAAATATTTCCTACTTTAAGAATTTCGCCATCGGTAGCGATATGTGCATCAAATCCCATAGCCATTCCTGTAGGTCCAAAAACGATAGTAGCGCCTGTAGCTGCAGCCAAATCTTTGTGTCCACTTACAAAATCGGCATGAAAATGGGTTTCTAAAACATATTTTAGTTTTACCCCATCATTTTTCAATTTTTCTATATAAGGCTTTACCTCACGCAATGGATCAATAATAATTCCTTCGCCATTTGATGAAATGTAATAAGCACCTTGTGCTAAACATCCTGTATAAATTTGTTCGATTTGCATATATATTTTTTTAAATGATTTTTAATTCTTTTTATATGATTATAACAATTGTTTTTTGATAGAAGTTTTCGATTTGTGATACTATTGTTACACAAGATGATTTTTTATTTTAG
Organism: uncultured Chitinophagaceae bacterium; assembly: GCA_964622955.1. Lineage (GTDB taxonomy): Bacteria > Bacteroidota > Bacteroidia > Chitinophagales > JADJOU01 > CHPMRC01. The sequence goes on from CAZUUI010000128.1 coordinate 1,618, forward strand.
GACAAACTCCATATAGAATATGAAAATGGCCATAGCAATGATAAAAAAACCAAAGCCTCTTTTTAGCTTGCTACCATCCACAAACTGGCTCAAATACGTTCCTAAGAAAATTCCCAAAAACGCAACACCTGTAAAGGATGCTAGAAAAGGCCAATCAATATTCATTGTCATTGCATCGCCTAATAAGAATCCCATCAAAGATTTTACTGCAATAATAATAAGCGATGTACCTATGGCTTTTTTCATTTCGATATTAGCCAAAATAACCAAAGCGGGAATAATCAAAAATCCACCGCCAGCACCTACCAATCCTGTAATAGCACCAACAATCAAGCCTTCTACTACTATCATAGGATAATTATATTGTGTAGGCCCAGAAGTAGCATTATCATTCGATTTTTTGAGCATAGACCACGCCGCAGGAATCATAAGTATGGCAAACAATCCAAACATCATCATTCGACGAGTGAATGGAAAATCCCCTATATTAAACAAAACATCGGGTAGCATTGGAATAAGATAATGCCTAACGAGCGAAACTCCTATTATAGATGGAATCCCAAAAATAATGGCAGTGCGCCAATCTACATTGCCTTTTCTATGTTGCTGCCATCCACCTACCAAGGCACTAGCACCTACTATAAATAAAGAATATGCTGTAGTAGCTTTCTCTTCTATATGAAACAAATATGCCAAAATGGGAACCGCCAATATAGAGCCTCCTCCACCTATCAAGCCAAGCGAAACACCAATTATTAATGCACCAATATATCCAAAAATTTCAACTATTTCCATTTTTCTATAAATTTAGTGCAAAGATGCGACAATTAAAATATTCATTTAGCAACCATTGTTACATTACGCTAATTTTAATTATTTCTCTGTTACAAATCGAGTATAAGCTTGAATAAATATTGCACCTAAATTTTTATGCGGTGGCACATAATCTTGAAATTTTTCATAAGCATACTTCTGGTTTTTGATTTTTCCATCCAATTCTGCCCATACATTATTCCAATACAAATCTTTGGATTGTCTTACCGTTTCGGTAATAATGAACAATAATGGATTGTTTACACTCATTGTACCTATTTGTTTTGAAGAAATAATATGACAATTGCTAGAACGGCTCAATACTTCATTGATATTATTGTAGCTACCACAGCTTCCCAAAAATACAATTTTGGTAGTTGCAGGCATTTGATCTATCGTATTGAGTGCATAATAGCTATGGCCTCTGTGCACCATTACTTGAATATCCCTTTTGAAAGAGTCCATTAGTTTTACCAAATCGGCTTGACCATCCAGCTCCGCTTTGGGTTGATTGGCAAATATTAAAATAGGGGCACCTTTGATAGATTCAATTTTGACATAATTAGCCAATTTTGTGATTTTATAATTAGGTGTAGTAAATGTAGCTAAAAAGCTTGAAAATGAAGCATATCCATCGTCGTCGTCATAGAAAAAATGAATTTGCTTGTGAATACAATCATTTCCTACCATTTTTTCAATACTAATTTTATCTACACGTTCCAATTTATATTTTCTTGAAACCTCATTGTACCAAGTAGAATCTTTCGCCGATACTTTTTTGGAAGCAAATAGACTTTTCAAAAGCCCATAGATTGCGACTCCATTGATAGACCTTTCGGCATCTACACGGTCGTATTCTTTTACAATATTCTTTTGAATCAAATCAATTTGTTCCTTATCCTTAATACTTCCAAAGGCATCGGCTACATCAATTGCAGGTCTCAAATCCCCCGAATTTTGCTCCAGATTATTGGTAAATTTAGTCAAAAGCTCGGTACTCTTTTCTTTGCTCATCGAAACTAAAAATTCATTTAACTTTCCATAGCCCGCACATAATTTGATAAAGGCTCTAAATCGATTGAAACGCATCGTTTCGAGCATTTTCCAGCCCGTAATTTTGTCTTCTTTGAGCCTGTACATTAGCCTTTCAAAAACACCATTGAAGCTAGACGTGAAAATTTCTTCCTCGCTATAAATGAGCAACGTGTACAATTCTTTCCAATTAAAATCATCGATAGATTTGAACCGAACCTGCGGATTGGTCTCATTATGAAGATTGTTTATTTCTCTTACAAATTCAAGCGAAGTCAATCTCAATTCTTCATCCAACGAGTACAATGCTTGGGCATAATTTTTATTTCTAATTTCTATCAACTTTCTTAGAAATTTTCGTTTATCGGTAGAAATAGCGTGTGCTTCATTTATTGTCATTTCCCCTTCAATGATATCATCTACAAGCACCATTCCTTTGGACAAAATATTATATTCATTGAAAAAACCACGCATACCCATAATACTTGGATGCGTATTTTCTTTCAAAATTCGTTTAATCTCTGTTTCGCCTATCAAATAATTCTTAGTTACATTTGGCGCTACGATACCACAAACTTCCACAACGGTATCTTTATAAGGTCTATCGCTGTATTTATAAAAAACTTTCAATACCTCGTTGGGGTATGTCGATGCAGACTTTACAAGAAAAGGCTTGGCAATATTTTCAAATTTATAAAAATAAATATTTTTGATAGAATACAACGGGTCTGTAATTAAAAAAGACTCAATATCGCCGTGCTCTACAGCACCTACTATTCCAAAAGCATTTGTCAATATTTTTTGAAAATACAACGGAAGCTTATAATTATTTTTATCGATTTCCTGCATAGTCATCAGCAAGCCATACGTCAAATTTTTCTTTTGCCAATTGAGCAATGTAGGACTATTCTCAATACGATGTTTGAGCGAATCGGTCATTACAAAATAGGTATATCTATATTGATTTTCAACTTCAACACCTTCTAAATCAGCTATCTTGCCATCGACCTTTCCATCCAGGCTATCAAGTCTCCTCATTTCTTTTGAAATAAGATTGTGCATAGGATGAAGCTGCGCTTGAAGCAAAACCGAAACAATCAAAAATGCAAATACTAAATATTTCTTCATTTATTTATCTATTATATTTTTTCTTAAGAACACTTTCTAATTTATAAAACTCAAATTCTGCCGCAGTATTGGGCGACAATATGGTATAATAAACGCGCGCCCAAACATTTTGGTATACAGCTTTTCCTTTCATCGATACAATGGTACTATCATTTTTTGAAGTTAAATACAACCCTACACCAATCGCTTGTTCATACTTTTGACTCAAAACGATATAATATTTATATGAATTGGGTTTGAAATGAGTGGTTTTCACTTCCATTGAGTCCGAATTTCCATAATACTCCACCCATCTAGGCTTTAATGTATCTTTAATGATAAATTTGGTAATATTTTCTCTAGAAATTTTATAGGTTTCTAGGTCATTTGAGGCATTCCATACACTGTCTATAGGATAAGGAAAAGTCCTACTCAATTCAAAAACGGTCTTTTTGGGTGCAAAAAATGTAAGACTAATCATTGCTAGTAAAACGATAAATACAAAAAATAAAATTCCCGCAAGAATTTTTCCCAGATATTTAGGCTGATTATTATACTCCATAACTATTTAGCGGATTTATTTTCTTCATATATAAGTCTCAGAAGCGTTTGACCTACTGCCTTCAACGCATTTTTATCTACCGAAGCCATATTGTCATTGTGCGTATGCCAATAGGAAGCAAACGAACTATTTTGACTTTCTTGCAAATGAATGATATCAATGGTAGGAATACGTGCCAAACTATTGACATACGTATGATCATCGGTAATTGCAGGCCCATCTTTGAAAGGAAAATATCCCGAATATCCCAAATCGGATGCGTGATTCCATACACGCTGTACTAGATTGGGTGCAAAAGCCATACTATAGCCTTCTTTGAGAAAAGTAGCCCCAAATCCACCTACCATATCGAGCAAAACACCATAACGAATGGTATGGGGCGTATGTACATTTTTGGCCCAATATTGCGAACCCAAACAATAACTATCTTTCATTTCGGGAAATCCACTATTTTCGGGCTGTCCATAATCTTCTATATCAAACAAAACAATATCGATACCAATAGTAGGTTTTTGAGATTTCAATGCCTCCAATAATGCTAATAATACACCTACACCACTTCCACCATCATTGGCACCAAGAATTGGTTTTTTTTGATCTTTTGAATCTTGATCGGCAAAAGGTCGTGTATCCCAATGCGCACTGAACATAATACGATGTGGATTGGAAGGATTGATTTGAGCTATGATATTTTTTCCTTTGTGTTTTTTTCCATCAAATGTAGTAGCATCAAACGATTGGATAAAAGCAATATCACTCAAGGATTTCAACGTAGTCAAAAGCCATTGTGCACAAGCCTCGTGCGTACTTGTACTAGGTACACGAGGTCCAAAATCCACTTGTTTTTTTATATAATCATACGCCAATTGATTGTTAAAAACAG
>CAZUUI010000129.1:0-650 GCA_964622955.1 uncultured Chitinophagaceae bacterium
ATTCAAAGCGTTGGACGATCCTACAAGAAGAAAAATTTTTGAATTGCTAAAGGAAAAAGATCTCTCTGCGGGCGACATCGCTTCGCACTTCGATATTAGCAAACCTAGTATTTCGCATCATTTGGAGATATTAAAACAAGCGGAACTGATTTCTTCCGAAAAAAAGGGTCAGTTTCTAATGTATTCATTAAATACGAGCTTGTTGGACAATGTATTAGCCTGGATTTTAAACTTAAAAAAATAATTTTATGAAAAATGTAATCAACCTCATTCTTTGTGCAATTCCTTTTGCGATTGCAATCTATTTTTACCCTCAATTTCCTAGTACAATACCTACGCATTATAATATTTATGGCGAAGCCGATGGATTTGGTTCAAAAAATATGATTTTTTTGGAAGCCGCACTTCCACTTATCTTTTGGATTTTGTATGTATTTATTCCCAAAATTGACCCTAAATCAAAATTGGTATTGATGGGCGGAAAGTATCAGTATTTTTCTACGGGAACTATAGCTATCATTACAGCGCTATCTACTTTTATGATTTTATCGGCCTTGAACAAAAAATTTACGATCAATATCGTAGCATTTAATCTAATACTTGCTGCATTCTTTTTAAAGAATATAACAGGGTTCTTTCAGTCTGTTTTC
>CAZUUI010000129.1:660-5017 GCA_964622955.1 uncultured Chitinophagaceae bacterium
GTCGGCTATTAAACCAAACTATTTTATAGGCATCCGTACTCCTTGGACTTTGGAAAGTGAATATGTATGGAAAAAGACACATATACTAGGTGGCAAATTATTTTTTGCTTTGGGATTTTTATTAATTCTTTTTGCTTGCTTCAATTCATTACAACCCTATTCTACAATGGTATTGATAGCTTCAATCATTGCAATTACAATTATTACAGGAATATATTCCTATTGGTTGTTCAAAAAAGAAAAAGCGAAAGAAGCTGAATAGCTACTATGCATTTAAAATATTATCGATATGTTTTGATAATTCTTCTAGACTTATTCCGCTATCTAGCTGACCATCTTTGGCCAAACTAATAATACCAGAAGTCTCTGAAACTATAATCGAAATGGCATTTGCCACTTCTGTAACTCCTACAGCACTTTTATGTCTTAGTCCAATTCTTTCTGGCAAATCTAATTTTTGACTAATGGGAAGCACACAAGATGCCGCTTTGATTTCTCTACTTTGAATAATAATTGCACCATCGTGCAATGGACTTTCTTTAACAAAAATACTTTCTATGAGTTTACTTGATATTTTACCATTAATTGTCACTCCGGTATTAATAATGTTTGAATAATCTCCCATTTCAAAAAAAACAATAATAGCTCCAATTTTATTTTCGGATAAATATTGTGTTGCCTCAATGACATTATCAATAATTGTTTGATTTTTATACGATAAATCCGACTCAAAGATTGAGTTTCTAATTTTTCTAATTTGTCTTGAAAAACGGTTATTTCCAATTGACATCAAAATATTTCGCAATTCAGGCTGAAAAATGATTAAAATAGCTATAAAACCGTATTTTGAAAATTCATCAAAAACTTTAGACAATATATTAAACCCAACGTAGGATAAAAACATTGAAAACAAATAGACAAATAAAAGTCCAAATAAGATGTAAAAAGCAACAGATCCTTTAAAATATCGATATACAACTATTGAAGCTATAATTAGAATAATTATTTCAAATACATTAAGAAGTTGAAGCGCATCCAATAAAAACATAGTACAAAAATCTTTTGATTTTTTAAAAGATAAAAATAAGAATAAAAAATTAAAAAAAGTTAATTTTTCTTCAATTGTTCCAATATATCAGCCAAAAGCTTATCCGTTTTTGAATCTTCGGCAGGAGGTGCTGGGACTTCTTCTTCTTTAGTTCTAAATTTATTTACTGCTTTAATTACGATAAACAAGAATAGAGCAACTACCAAAAATTTGACAATAGCAGCTAATGTAAGACCGTATTTAATTTCCGCTTCTCCTATTGTTATAACTAATTTTTCAAAATTCTTTCCACCCATCAATACACCAATAATTGGCATAAAAATATTATCAATAACTGAAGAAACTATTGAATTGAAGGTGGCTCCAATAATGGTAGCAATTGCTAAGTCTAATACATTGCCTCTAAATACAAAGGCTTTAAATTCTTTCAACATATAATTTTATTTTAGTGATTTATTATAATTATCAATAAAACCAGGCATCTGTTCAGGCGCTAATTTCTTTGCAATAATTTTATTATTTTTATCCAAAATAAAATATTCTGGTGTAGCTTTGATGTGATACAATACTAGGAATAATGGGTTCATCTGGAATTTTGGATCGGCATAATTTTTAAATCTCAACTTATTGTTTTTAATGAAATTTTTCCAATCTTCAATATTATTTCCCTTATCGGTAATAGTACTTACAGCAAAAACATCGGTATTTCGTTTTAATAAATCGGGATAGATACTGTCTAACTTAGGAATTTCTTTTTTGCAATGTCCACAATCAGGGTTCCAAAATACTAATACTTTGTACTCACTTTTCATATCGTATAATTGGCTAGATTTCACCAATGTAGTATCAAAAGCTGCAAAATTAGGCGCATATTTACCTATCAACAAAGGTTCAATATCATCGGCATCGTATTTCATTTTTTGAATAGTAGCACTATCGGTCCAAGGGGCTTTTCCTTTTTGGTAATAATTTCTCACCAAATGAACATACAATGCATCTTGTCCCATAATTTTGCTATTCGCAAAGTCATTTATCAAAGCACTCAAGCAATAACGATTCATCATTGAATTAGGGTCTTTGATTTTATTTAAAAATATATCTATTTCTGCTTTGAGAGAATCAGGGTGCTTGATGACAATTTTATCAAAAAATGTTTTGAATTTACCTTCAAATACAGGCGTATAAAGAAGTCTATCATCATTCAAATCTATATTGTCCCAATAATGTGATTTGTAATAATTGTATTGAAAATTTGAATCCAATAACGTTCCATCAGCTTTTTTGGGAGCATCAGGCACATCGATATCCTTCATCATTTTCATAATTTTTGAATAAAGCAATGTGGGATTGGTTTTAATTACATTATCGCGCTTATCTTGGATCATTTTGTCCATTTGTTTCATACGCTCTTCTATTTTTTTCTTCTCTTCTTCTGTGGTATTAGCAGCGCCAAACTTCCCTTTGAGGTCATTCATTTCTTTGTACAATGGCTCTACAAATTTAATTTCGGAATAGAAAAAATCATTCTCTACACTATTTTTTATTTGGACTTTATTGATGTTGATAGAATCAAAAATAAGTTCCATATTCATTTCTTTTTTGGAAACCAAAAACTCTACATAATTATTTCCCATTGTTGGAAATACAATCATATAAATTCCACCTTTGATTTTATCTTCTTTGTCTACATATTGTGTTTCTCCTTTTTTGTCAAAAGCCAATGAATCTATTTTGTACTTATTACTTCCCATGTGATTGGCGAGTAGACAATACTTATTCTCGAGACCTTTCGCTTTGATTTTCAACTTAAAAGGTTCTTTTTTTGCTTGTGCAAAAAGGGATAAAGTGGATAATAATAATGCTGCTAGTATAAATCTTAACTTCATTTTGATTGAATTAATAATGTTTAAATAATTTTTCCAATTAGTTAATGCAAATATAGTCAAAATATTGCATGTGGTTTCTTTAAAAATTCCTAAAATAAATTAATAAATCTACTTTATGATAGAATCTTTAGTTTTGTATTCTTTATTTTTTAGATTCTATATGCCTTTTATGTCTCAAATTCCATCCGTAAAACTCAAGAAAAATCGCTCGTCTTCTTTATATCGAAAACACCCTTGGATTTTTTCGGGTGCTATATATTCTGATGTTAGCCTACTGAAAAATGGCGATTTGGTTCAGGTTACCGACGAACATAATGAGGCATTGGCTATTGGTCATTTTTTTCACGGTTCTATTGCCGTTCGTGTTCTCGAATTCTCAAATGAAACCGATGTTTTTGCAATTTTTGATCGTAAAATTCGTGCAGCCTTTGCATTGCGTCAGCAATTGGGATTAGTAAATAATCCTAAGACCAATATCTACAGACTTATTCATGGCGAAGGCGATGGACTTTCGGGCTTAATAATTGATATTTATGGCGGTACGGCAGTTATCCAGTGTCATTCGGTAGGAATGTATTCACATATTCAAGATATTGCAAAGATTTTAGTTGCTATTTACGGTGAATCTCTATCAATTTTTGACAAAAGTGAGGATGTGATCAAAGAAGCCAACTTGAAAAGCTATATTGTAGGTTCAAAAAAAGAAGAACCCTTGTATGAAAATGGGCTTAAATTTTTGATAGACTGGGAAGAAGGACAAAAAACGGGCTTTTTTATAGACCAACGCAACAACAGAAAAGCTCTCCAAAAATAGGTAAAAGATAAAAACGTCATCAACTTATTTTCTTATTCAGGTGGATTTTCGATGTATGCACAGGAAGCGGGCGCTAGTCAAGTGATATCGGTAGATGCCTCGCGTGCGGCCAATGAAATTTGTATCAAAAACTTTGACTTGAATTTTGGCGCACCTCACGAAGCGATTACGGCCGATGCGGTTGAATATTTGAAAAGTATGTCGCACAATTTTGATGTGATTGTGCTGGATCCACCCGCATTTGCAAAGCATTTGTCGGCAAAACACAAAGCGATTCAAGGCTATAAAAAAATAAATCTTCAAGCGATTAAACATATCAAACCCAATGGTATTTTGCTTACATTTTCTTGTTCGCAAGTGATAGATGCTCAAACATTCAAAGACACCATTACCGCAGCAGGAATTGAGGCCGGGCGAAATGTGCGTATTATTGAGCAATTGACACAGCCCGAAGACCATCCAATTAATCTTTTTCATCCCGAAAGTAGCTATTTGAAAGGCTTGGTGTTATTTATTGAATAGTTTGGATTTGAAAAAATCAAAGGACAGGAAAAGTACAGAAAAAGGATATATACAGAGACTCAATCCAAACCAAACGTAGTTTTTTTT
>CAZUUI010000129.1:5027-6008 GCA_964622955.1 uncultured Chitinophagaceae bacterium
GATAGGGCAAATAGTGACTTAGGAAATGATTTTACTGTTGACTTGAAAGAAATAGGGAGTCCACAACCATTTTCCATAAAACAAAAAAGAATAAAAAATGTTGAAAAAAGCCAATAATGCATAAAAGTACAACCATCAAATTGGCACTCAACGCAATAAACATTTGAACGCCTACCCATTTATTTTCATAATCAAACGACTTTGAAAGCCAGCGTTTTCGTTGAAAAAACAACGATTTAAAATCCACGGGCGCTTCGGAAAAAACAGCGGTTTTCAATGATTTGACAAAAAAAGTTTTATCAGGAAATATATCTTGAATCCTATGGAGCAATAGCATATCATCGCCTCCATTTATATGATACAATCCTTCATATCCATTCACGGCTTCAAAGGCTTCTTTTTGAAACAGCATATTGGCACCATTGCACATTGTTGGAAATTTTTGAAATATACCTGCGCAAGATATGGCGGTATAATTGTCTTGCTCCAAAGATAAAAAATAATTGAGAAACGAAGGCTGGTACAAATATCGATGAATTCCCGCTGCGAATTTTGGTTTGTATTTTTGTGAAAAATTCATCATCCCTTCCAGCCAATGAATACTTGGTGTCACATCTATGTCCGTACAAAGAATATATGAATATTTTGAATGAATTATTCCAAGTGCAAGGGCTTCTTTTTTATTATTTTTAGAAGTATTCAAATGATTGTTCGACTTTTTAAGTGACAAATTAGTTAATGAAAATGAATATTCTTTATCCAGAAACAACTCATTTTCAGAAAAATCATCTATTAAAATCACTTCAAAATTTAGGTGTTTTTTTGATTCAAAATAATCCAAAAGGGAAGAAAAGGAGGATGATACATTTCTATATGGAATTAGAATCGATAGAGGCTCCTGATTTTCAAAAACAAATTCATCGTAATATTCAGGTGCTCGCAACCATCCCTTTCGATACCAAAAAATCAGAAAGGTATAAA
>CAZUUI010000130.1:0-4771 GCA_964622955.1 uncultured Chitinophagaceae bacterium
TCAGAAGATTTAACCATATAGCATCCTTCATTTTCTATAAAATAGCCTCCTTCATTCGTTTTTATATCAAAGACTTCTTGTCTATCTTTCATATTGGTTGCATTCATTACTATTTTATTATTGGAAATAGTATAGTTGCCAATTAGTTTTTCATCTTGCATTGATTTTACATTAAAAGAATTGTATTCAAAAGATCCGTCTTTCTTAAATGTGATATTTACCATAGCTGCATGAGGCTGAAACCATTTTCCTGCAAGGCTATCGTTGTTAAAAGCCTGAATGCTATCTTTTTGAGTTGTTGAATCAATTGATGTTTTTTGAGACTCATGTGATAAATCTTTGGATTCGTTATCTTTTTGATTTGAACAACTACAAACAAAGGCTATTAAATACAGAATATACGTTTTTTTCATTTCTATTTTAATTAAAAATTAAATACAAAATTACACAATGTAAAACAATAGGGATTCTTTTTAACAAAAAATAACTCATATGAAACTCTTTAATTTTTGTATTAAATTTGCAAAAGTGAATTATTTTTTAATATAAATTTTTTATTGACATAAATTGTTGAATACAAACGATTTATGTTTTTTTAATCATTTTTTTTAACAAAACCGCTGTTAATTTAGTATATTTGCGTTAAAATAGTATATGTTTTTACAAATTTTTTTCATTTTTTTATAAAAATCTTACAAAATGCAAGAAATAAAATGTCCAAAATGCAATAGTTACCAATATGTAAAAAGTGGTATCATCTCTAATAGACAGCGATATAAGTGCAAATCTTGTGCTTATTATTATACTGTCAATAAAATGGGTAAACAAATTGACGATTATTATATAACCAAGGCTATGCAGCTATATATTGAAGGAATTAGTGCACGAGAAATAGAAAGACTACTTGGAATTAGTCACGTATCTATTCATAATTGGGTAAAAAAATTGGGAATTAAAAAAATTAGCAACGATTCGCATCATCCTACATATAAGGTTTTTAACCATAATGAACTGGCTGATTTTATGGCTGATAGAAAGAATCTAGAAGGGTTTGGGGCTATTATCACCGAGGTGGGGGATAAATTTATGATGATACGCTGGGAACGTTTTAGATAATAAAAACATATCCTTGCAGGGACTTCCATATAAAAAATATAGTATTTTTACAAAAAAATAGTAAGGGTATACACTTTTCGATTTTTCGTTTCATTTTTGCGTCGTAAAAAATTTTTAACAAAAAATGTAAAAAGTTATGAAAAAAAGAAATTTACTCTTTATTCTATTTGCTTGGGTTGCTTTCACAACTTCGGTAAATGCACAAGGTTCTGAATTATATGGGTCAGGACTAAAAATTAAATTCAACGATGACGGATCAAAATATTTGAGAGTTATCAGTTGGGCACAAGTTTGGACTCGTTATAATAACAATAACGAAGGGACTCTAAGAAATGGTGCCGCAGCAGACAACACTTTAGACATAGGACTAAGAAGAGCTCGTATGTTATTTTTAAGTCAAATCAGTCCAAAATTTTTGATTTTAATGCATTTTGGAATTAACAATCAAAATTCTTTGAGCAATTCAAATGCTAATAACGCAGGAAATGCATGGAAGCCAGGAATGTTCTTTCACGATGTATGGACTGAGTACAATGTTACAAAAGGAAAAACAACTTCTGGTATGGCTTATGAATTATCTTTAGGTGCTGGACTACATTATTGGAATGGACTTACAAGATTGACAAATGCTTCTACATTGAATTTTATGACATTAGATGCTCCTATTGTTAACTGGCCTACTATTGATGCAGCTGATGAGTTTGCTCGAATGATGGGAATCTATGCAAAAGGTAAATTAAGCAAATTAGATTATAGAGTGGCTCTAAACATGCCTTTTGCTACACAAGCAGGAATTCAAGGAGGAAGTGCAGCAGGAAGAACAGGATACAATAGAAGAAACAATAGCGTAAATCTTCAGGGTTATTTCAATTGGCAATTTTTTGACCAAGAGTCTAACTTGTTGCCGTTTATGGTTGGTACTTATTTAGGAACTAAAAAAGTATTTAACATTGGTGCGGGTTTTGAGCATGGTTTTGATGCAATGGTTGAGTATACTTCTGCTACCGACTCTTCTGTAAAAGCTATGAGCCATTTTGCGGCAGATATGTTTTTGGATTTGCCATTGTCTAGCAAAAAAGATGCTATTACAGCTTATGCAGCATATTACAATTATAATTTTGGTAAAAACTATGTAAGAAATATTGGAATTATGAACATGGCTCAAGTAGGAGGAAATGCTTATCCTACAGTAGGTACTGGTTCTGCTTTTCACGCACAAGTTGGATATTTATTACCAAAAGGAGGATCTTCTTTGAGAATTCAACCTTATGCAAATGTAACATTGCAAAACTGGGAAGGAAATCTTAGCAAAGATGTGAATAATGCCGGAAATCAAATTGGTTGGTTTGCCAATGGAAATGTGGGATGTAACTGGTTAATTGAAGGTCATCATGCAAAAATCACTACAGACGTAGGATTGAGACCAGACTTTACTACTTCAGGTACAAAAACAAGACCTACTTTCACGGTACAAACAATGATTTATCTATAAAAATCAAAACTTAAATTATTTAACAATTAAAATAAATAAATATGTCAGAAAATAATAAAAGCTCGATGTTCTCCATTATTGGAGCATCTTCGGTAGGTACCATGATTGAGTGGTATGATTTTTACATCTTTGGTAGTTTGGCTACTATTATCTCTACAAAATTCTTTCCTAGTGGACCAGGAACCGAAACATTAGCATTCTTGTCTACATTGGCTACTTTTGCAGCAGGTTTTATCGTTCGTCCTTTTGGAGCACTTTTCTTTGGAAGATTAGGCGATTTGATTGGAAGAAAATACACATTCATGGTTACGTTATTACTTATGGGTTGTGCTACATTCTTAATAGGTTTGATACCTGAGTACAAAACATGGGGTATGGTTTCTCCTTTATTAGTTTTATCATTACGTTTATTGCAAGGACTTGCACTAGGAGGAGAATATGGAGGTGCGGCTACATACGTGGCAGAGCATTCACCTGACAATCAAAGAGGTTATATGACTTCTTGGATCCAAATTACAGCTACAGCAGGATTAATTGTTTCATTGTTGGTTATTGGATTGACAAAGGCATCTATGTCAAAAGAAGCTTTTGAAGATTACGGATGGAGAATTCCATTTTTGGCATCTATTTTAATGGTTGGGGTTTCATACTTGATCAGAAGAAATATGCACGAGTCTCCTTTATTCTCAAAAGTAAAAGCAGAAGGAAAAACTTCTTCAAATCCTTTGAAAGAATCTTTTGGAAATAAATTAAACTTCAAATATGTATTGTTGGCACTTTTAGGAGTAACTATGGGTCAAGGTGTGGTATGGTATACAGGACAATTTTATGCTATGTCTTTCATAGAAAAAGTAATGAATGTGCCAAAAGAACAAGTAGATTCAATCTTAATATGGGCTCTTTGTCTTGGAACACCTTTCTTTGTAGTCTTTGGATGGTTATCTGATAAAATAGGAAGAAAATGGATTATGATGACAGGTATGTTGATCGCTGTATTAGCTTATCGTCCTATCTACTCAAGCATGTATGACACTACAGATATCAAGAAAAAAACAGAAGTAACCGAAAAAGGAACTTCAATGGCCGAATTGAAAGCGAATGAGAAAAACAAAAACGGTGGGTTTGATTCAGTTTATACAGTTACAAAAGAATTTACAGATGGAACTACATACAAAGAAGTAAAAACTGTAACGCTTAACAATGGTGCTGTAGACATGAAAGATGGAAAGCCTATTGTAGATACGAAAAAAACGGTTACAATCAATGATTCAGACAAATGGAGCTTGATATTGTTTGTGTTCATTCAAATGATTTTTGTAACTATGGTTTATGGGCCAGTAGCTGCATTCTTGGTGGAAATGTTCCCAGTAAAAATTAGATATACATCTATGTCATTGCCTTACCACGTAGGAAATGGTATCTTTGGAGGTCTATTGCCGGCAATTGCTACGTTCTTGGTTACAAATGCTAAAAAAGCAAACGAAGTGGCAGAAGCTGCAGGATTGGCAAAAGTAGTAGAAAAACCATACTTAGAAGGATTGTGGTATCCAATGATTATTGCAGGTATCTGTTTTGTAATTGGAACTATCTATTTGAATGGTAACGACAATAAAGTAAACGACTAATTTTTAACAAAATAAAATATAAAGATCATGAATGCTATTAAAAAAATATTAGGTGTTGTTTGGATTATTATAGGAATATATGCTGTATATTATCTAATTGTAAATCAAGCAATGACACTATGGGAAAAAGGTGGCGAGAATGTAATTCCTGCCGTAATTTATACCGTAGTATTGTGTCCAATGATAGCGGGCGCATTGGGGTTCTTTGGATTGTATTGTCTTCAAGGCGAATACAACGATTAATTCCACACAAATAATTAAAATCTAAAGAGCAAGAATTATAAATCTTGTCATCTCTTTTAATTTTTTTGGTTAGTTCAAAGCAGGGTTTCGGCCCTGCTTTTTTAATTTATAATAAATTATAGAATACGATTCTAAGTTGAATCATTTTAAACAAAAAAACAATCTCTTTATTAATAAGAAAAAATTACAATAAAAGTGTCTACGTGTCACTCTTTTAAACAAAAGTGTGACAAAATGTCCGTATGGTTGAGTTGGCATACATTGTGATAATACGAATAGTGTAATTTGTTAACTT
>CAZUUI010000130.1:4781-6003 GCA_964622955.1 uncultured Chitinophagaceae bacterium
TGCTTTTTTTATACCTTTTATACAAATCATTTCATCCAATCTTTATTTCTTTTAATTGTAAATGGATTATTAACATAAAAACAAATGTTTTTTGACCTTTTATATATATTAATGTGAGTATTATTTTATATTTTTGCAAAAGATATAAAAATGGTATAATTATTGATGTAATAATGTAAGGGTTAGAAAATTATATAATGAAAAAAAGGATTTTTCTTTTTGTTGTTTTTTTTATTTTCATAAACGGTTATTCTCAACAGTTTATCTTAAAGGGTATTGCCACTCAGACAAGTCCTTTGGTATATCAACTTACACCAGATGTTTTTACATCAGCAGGTATGATTACAAATCAATATCCTCTTGACCTAACAAAAAACTTTGTCTTAAATTTTGAAATAAATCTTGGAACAGATGACAATGGTGCCGATGGAATAGCTTTTATGCTCTCCACGAGTTGTAATCCTACATTGACTCAAGGATCAGGACTAGGTGTAGAAAACACACCCAATTCTATAATTGTTGATTTTGACACGTATGACAATGGATTCTGGAACGACGATTTATCAAGCGATCATATTGGAATATATTCTGATGGAATTTTTAATTCCACTAATAATATAATGGATGGAGGTGGAGGTTCTGTATGTATGGCACCTAATTGTAGAAATTTTGAAACCGGACAATGGGACTCGGTAAGAATAGAATGGCAGTTTATTAGTGCTACTAGTCAAAAAATAAGTGTTTTTATAAACAATGTTTTAAGAGCTACCTCTACTCAAAATCATATTTTGAATCGATTCAACAATCAATCTACTGTTTTTTATTCTTTGGCTGCTAGTACGGGTGGTGCCAAAAATCAACAACAAGTTCGTTTTCCTTCTAATAATAATCCTGTCTATTGTAGCGGTACGTCTTTTTGGCTCTATGCTCCTAAATTGGGGACAAACTACACGTGGTCAAACGGCAGTACTTCTACTGTAGACTCTGCTTCTTTTTTAGCTACAAATCCAGGCACTATTACCTGTTCTTATACCGATTTTTGTGGACAATCAAGAACTGTTAGTTTTGCATTAAATATTAGTACAAGCATTACAAATCCATCTTCCACACAAAATTTATGCCTCGATAGCGATCCTTCCACAATAAATGTAACCACCAACTCAACCAATACAGGCGCAATAAAATTTGTATTGTTCAATTCCAAACAATTGGATTCTAATAT
>CAZUUI010000131.1:0-5992 GCA_964622955.1 uncultured Chitinophagaceae bacterium
ATCGCATCCACCAAGACGGATGAAGTAGGCGGCATTACCTGTAAAGGCACCTTCGCCTTGCAGCGTATAAAAATGCTCCATTACGGGGAGATTCATCATAACAGAATTTATAGGGTAGGGTAATTAATTTGTTTTTTGCGTGCCAAGAGTGTGTTGTACAAGAGCATCGTCACGGTCATAGGACCTACCCCACCGGGTACAGGCGTAATATATGAGGTTTTGGGTGCTACATCCGCAAAATCTACATCGCCTACGATAGAGTACCCTTTTGGGCTGTCATCCGATACACGTGTAATGCCCACATCGAATACAATTGCACCTTCTTTGACCATATCTGCTTTTACAAAATTGGGATTTCCAACCGCTACAATAAGAATATCTGCTTCGCGGGTGTATTTTTCAATGTTTTGGGTGTGTGTATTCAATATGGTCACTGTACAATTCCCAATAGATTTATTTTGTCCGAGCATAATGCCTATTGGTTTTCCTACGATATTGCTTCGTCCAATTACGACACAACGTTTTCCCGTAGGGTCAATATTATTTCGTTGAATCAATTTCAAAATTCCATACGGCGTAGCGGGTTTGTAGCTAGGGAGTCCCAGCGCCATAAGTCCAAAATTATGCGGCGTAAATCCATCTACATCTTTTTCGGGATTGATGGCTAGCAATACATTGTTGGCGTCGATATGTTTGGGAAGAGGAAGTTGAACAATAAAGCCATCTACCGTTTCGTCTACATTGAGGCGTTTGATAAGTCGTATCAATTCATCTTCCGAAGTAGCGTTATCTTTTTTTATCAACGTAGATTCAAATCCACATTCTCTACAGCTTTTAATTTTATTATTTACATACGTTTGGCTAGCACCATCGTTTCCCACCAATACGGCTACCAAATGTGGCGGTCTATCACCTTGTGCTATCATCTGGTCTACTTCTTCTCTTATTTCTGTCTTAATGGTCTTGGAAAGTGCTAATCCATCTAAAATCTTCATTTGAAATTATATTTTGAGTTTGAATACTTCAAAAAAAACTACATATTCTTGAAGCTATTGTATTTATGTGGCAAAAGTACAAAAAAATATCAAATTGAAAATGAAATAAGGCGTTTTGAACTCCTTAAAATTAAAAATATAAATTTTATCCAAATAATTAAAAATAAAAACCTATCTTTGCACACTTTTTTAGAAAATATTTGAAAAAAGAAGAATTATAAAAATTAATAAAATTATATATAATGAAAAGAACGTTTCAGCCATCAAGAAGAAAGAGAGCTAATAAGCATGGTTTTAGAAAGAGAAATAGCACTGTGAGCGGCTACAAAGTATTGCAAGCTCGTAGAAAAAAAGGAAGAAAAAAGCTTACAATTAGCGACGAAAAAAGATTGAAATAATTCAATAGATAAGGTATCGTTGTCTGAAAAAAAATAGTTTTAAATCCTACGAACGCCTCAAAAGCAAAAAATTAATTGATAATTTATTTGCTTCAAAAGGGAGCGTTTTGTTTTCAAAGCATTTAATGCTCAAATATCAGACAGTAGAATCCTTGGATTTTGTTGCCAAAATGGGTGTAACAATTTCCAAAAAAAAAGCAAAATCGGCTGTAGATAGAAATTTCTACAAACGAATTTTGAAAGAAGCATATAGACTCCAAAAGAGTACTCTTATAGATAACTTAGAAGCAAATCAAAAATTTTTGATTTGCTTTTTCGTTTATTTGCAGGTTCCTCCACAAAAAGCTGCTTATCATTTGATTTTTGAAGAAATGAAAGAATTATTGGATAAATTAAACAGAAAATTATGTTCCACAAAATAATTGCAGCACCTTTTATCTTTCTCATTCAAGTTTACAAAAAAGTAATTTCTCCAGCACTTCCGCCTGCTTGTAGATATACGCCCACTTGTTCTAGCTATGCTCTAGAAGCCTTTCAGAAACATCCACTGCATTATGCATTTTATCTCACGATAAAAAGAGTGCTAAGTTGCAATCCTTGGGGTGGACAAGGATATGACCCTGTGCCAGAAAGATCGGAAAAGTAGTTGTATAATTCGTATTCCACACGTTATTAATATTCTCAAAAATATAATAGAAAATTCTCGCAAGATAATTGTACATTTGCAATTATAATATTAGCATAAAATAAACCCACTAATTAAATGATTGAAACCACGCTATTGCTAAACGAAGTAGACCCTTTGGTGCTGTACGGAGTGAATAATGCTAAGCAAGAAAACATAAAAAAAGCCTTTCCCCTTCTCAAAATCGCTTTTCGTGGCGATAAAATCAAAGCGAGTGGCTCGCAAGAAGATTTGAAATTGTTTGAAGAAAAAATGGGGATTATCTTTGAATATATTGATAAATACAATGAAATATCGCTAAAAGAAATGGATGAGTTGCTTCAAAATGATAATTTTGTCAGTAATAAATTGCCAAAAAATGCGGGAGACGTAATTGTGTATGGCAATAATGGGCATATCATTAAGGCTCGTACCCCCAATCAAAAATTGATGGTGGAGCTTTCCCAAAAAAATGATATTTTGTTTGCTGTAGGACCTGCGGGAACAGGAAAAACTTATACGGCAGTAGCTTTGGCGGTAAAAGCTTGGAAAGAAAAACAAATCAAACGCATAATCCTTACGCGCCCCGCTGTAGAAGCTGGAGAAAATCTAGGGTTTTTGCCCGGCGACCTCAAAGAAAAAGTAGACCCCTATCTTCGTCCATTATACGATGCGCTGGATGATATGATTCCTGCCGATAAACTGAATATGCTCAAAGAATCACGCATAATTGAAGTGGCACCCTTGGCATTTATGAGAGGGAGAACACTTGACAATGCATTCATAATCCTAGACGAAGCGCAAAATGCAACTTCGCTCCAACTCAAAATGTTTTTGACGCGTATAGGTCCTAATGCAAAAGCAATTGTGACTGGCGATGTAACACAGATCGATTTGCCCAAATCGCAACAAAGTGGATTGCCCGTAGCACTAGATATTCTCAAGGATATTGATGGAATAGGGATTTTGACGTTGAATAATTCTGATGTGGTGCGTCATCGATTGGTCGCTAAAATTATTACGGCCTATAATTTGAAAAATGAAGCCGATGAAAAACTAGAAAAGGAACTGGCCGAGCGAAGAAAAATTGAAAGAGAAAATAAAAATAAAGAAAAAGAATAATGAGTTCATCCGTTAATTACAAATCTGTTTGTCAAGAGTATATTGGAAAAGTCCGCAATGTATATAAGCATAACGATGCTATATTCATTATTGCTAGCAATAGAATATCCGCATTTGACCATATTTTGCCTAGGGAAATTCCATATAAAGGTGCAGTCCTCAATAAATTGTCTACTTTCTTTTTAGAAAAATCAAAACATATAGTTCCAAATTGGCTAAACGCAACGCCGCACGCAAATTTGGCTATTGGACAAAATTGTGAACTCATTCCTATTGAAGTAATTATAAGAGGCTATATCACAGGCAGTATGTGGCGTGCTTATGAAGCTGGACAAACTGAGTTTTGTGGACATCACTTGCCTGAAGGATTGAAGCGAAATCAAAAATTGGAAAATCCCATCATTACCCCTACTACCAAGGCTGTAGAAGGACACGACGAGGATACGAGCGAAGAAGCCATATTGCAGAGTGGGGTGGTTTCTCAAAAAGATTGGGAAACTATAAAAGCGTACGCTTTCAAAATTTATGAATTTGGAACGCAATTTGCCGCTACCAAAGATTTGATTTTGGTGGATACCAAGCTTGAATTTGGAAGAAACAAACAAGGCGAAATTATGCTGATAGATGAAATTTTGACGCCGGATAGCTCTCGATATTTTATCAAAAGCTCTTATGCTCAAAATTTTGAAAAAGGAGAAGAACCTAAGCAATTGTCAAAAGAATTTGTGAGACAATGGTTGATAGAGCAAGGATTTATGGGAAGAGAAGGTGATACAATGCCCGAAATGCCCGATGAATTTGTAAATGAAATTTCTGAGAAATATATAGATTTGTATCAAAAACTTACAGGAGAAGTATTTGATAAAACAAATAATGGATGGAATCAAGATAAGATTGATGACGAAATCAATAAATTTATTTCAAAAAAATAAACAGATGAAATTGAATAAAATACTTTTGCTTGCTCTTTTTGTTGGCGCAATTTTTACCGCAAATTCGCAGCAACGCTATCATACAGGAATTGTTGCTTTTTATAATTTTGAAAATTTGTACGATACGATTGATGATGATTTTGTAGACGATGCCGAATATCTTCCCAATAGTACTAAACAGTATAATACCGAAAAATATCGAGTAAAATTAGGCAACTTAGAAAAAGTAGTTTCGGAATTAGGAACTGATGACAATCCCGATGGCCCTGCAATATTGGGCGTAGCCGAAATAGAAAATAAAGGCGTGGTAAAAGATGTAATTTCGCAACCAAAACTAAAAAATAGAAATTATAAAATTGTACATTATGATAGCCGCGATGCTAGGGGAATTGATGTGGCATTGATTTATAATCCCAAATATTATAAAGTAATAAAATCGGAAAAAATTACGGTAGATTTGAATGCTACAGGTGAAAAAAGCTTTACTCGTGATATTTTATGGGTAAAAGGCTTGTTTATGGGTTCGGAGCTTCACGTAATGGTAGGTCACTGGCCTTCGCGAAGAGGAGGAGAAGAAGTGAGTAAGGAAAGACGATGTTTGGCCGCAAAAGCGATGCGAGCCAAGGCAGATAGTATTTTTCTAGAAAATGAGAATGCAAATGTAATAGTAATGGGCGACTTAAATGATGACCCTACTAGCTATAGCGTGGTGGAATGTCTCCGTGCTAGCTGGATAAAAGACAAAATTGTCAATAATACGTTTTATAATCCATTTGGGGATTTTTACAACAAAGGTATTGGTACGTTGGCATTTAATGATTCTTGGAATTTA
Source organism: uncultured Chitinophagaceae bacterium (assembly GCA_964622955.1). GTDB lineage: Bacteria > Bacteroidota > Bacteroidia > Chitinophagales > JADJOU01 > CHPMRC01. Next base: position 4,944 of record CAZUUI010000131.1, read on the forward strand.
TTTGACCAAATTATCATTTCTCCTTCTATGTTAAACAATACCAATGGTTTGCAATTTCATAAGTCCGAAATTTTCAATCGTCCTTATTTAAAAAATTTTACAGGGCAATACAAAGGATATCCTTTTAGAACTTTTGCAGGCGATTTGTTTCAAGGTGGATTTTCGGATCATTTTCCTACATATATTGTCATAAAAAAGAAAGCGGAATAGTTAAAATTATTTAATTAATTTAATTTATTCGCCTCATTAAATAATTTTATATATTTTTATGTCGTTAATTATATTGTGTCTTTTTAATTTTTAAAAAGCATATATTTTTTAATTAAAATAAAGGATATGAAAAAACTACATTTAATGGCATTCTCAGCGGTAGGAATGCTCTTTTTTTTGGTAAATTGCAGCAAGAGTGAGGCTACTTCTTCTACGGAATTGTATCCCAATGTAAAAGCAAAGTTTGGCGATAAACTGGATTTGAATAATTTATATAATTATGCCTCCCAAACGATTCCAAGTTATATTACAAAAGATAATATTGGGGCAAATAAAATTACGGATAAAGGCGCTACGCTCGGTAGAGTCTTGTTTTATGATGTACAGTTGTCTTCAAAAAATACGATTGCTTGTGCCTCTTGTCATAAGCAATCATTGGCTTTTAGCGATACAGCTATAGCGAGTACAGGCGTGAATGGTACCACAGGTAGACACTCAATGAGGCTTATCAATACTCGTTTTGCGGGGGAATCGAAATTTTTCTGGGATGAGCGTGCGGCTAGTATAGAAATGCAAACGACTATGCCTATCAAAGACCACAATGAAATGGGGTATAGTGGCACTAATGGCGATCAAACGATAGATGATTTGATTAAAAAATTAAGTGCTATAGGCTATTATAAGGAGTTATTCAAATTTGTATATGGTAGTGAAGAAATCACCGAAAGTAAGATACAATTAGCACTTTCCCAATTTATCAAAAGTATACAATCTTTTGATAGTACCATAAGAAGCGCCGAGTGAACATGCACGGGCGCCGTCGAGCCAGTCATAGCGAC
>CAZUUI010000132.1:0-5957 GCA_964622955.1 uncultured Chitinophagaceae bacterium
AAACAGCTTTGGTGCTTCGAAATCCGCCTTCGCTCGCGTCTCGCGAGTGAATATACAACAAGCGTCTCGCTTAAATTCCCTACCATCAGGCGACTTTATGCACAAAACAGTTTGGACTATTTTTATAAATAAGTTTGGTATAACAACTCATTAGTACATTTCATACCAATTGAAATGATTTTTTACAATTTCGTCTTTTTTATCATTTAAGTAGTTCATAAAAGCAATAGAAACAGGCGAATGTTTTTTGCTTTTTTGCCAAATAAGGCTCCACGTAGTTTCGATGGGCAATCCTTTCATCTTGATAATTTTTAAATCATTGTTTGACAGTTCATTTTTAATCCCTATCAAGGGCATAATCGAGCATCCTAGACCTGCCAAGACAGCTTGTTTTACCGCTTCATTAGAGGTCAATTCTATCTTTTTTCGAGTTGGCAAAAAGTTTTCCGCTACAAAAGTCTCCATTATTTGACGAGTTCCCGAGCCTTTTTCCCTAAAAATCAGAGGGATATCGGCTAAATCTTCGAGGTCATACTCTTCTTTATGCTGCATTTTTTTGGCATTTCCTACCATAAAGAGTTTGTTTTTGAGCAAATCCATTTTTTCGATGGTTTGAATTTGTGGCAGGATAGATACCAATGCAAAATCCACTTCATTTAGTTCTATGCTTTCTACTACGCTACTCTTATTGGTTACATCCATATTCAATTCTACTCCGGGATTATTATTCAAAAAATCGGCGAGAAAATAAGGCATTATATATTTGCCTGTAGACACCACCGATATTCTCAACCTTCCATAGAGCTGTCCTTTGAATGCATGTGTTTTGTAATTGATGGCATACACTTGATTGATAATATTTTCGGCGGCTTCGGCTATTTCTTTCCCAAAATCGGTAACATATAATTTTCTTCCCACTACTTCGGTGAGCGGTATATCAAATTGATCTTGAAAATTTTTGAGCTGAATAGATACCGCGGGCTGGGTTAGATTGAGCTCTTTGGATGCTCTCGTCACACTATTTGTCTGTACTATTTTCAAGAAAATCTGTAATTGATTAAGTGTATAATTCATAAATTATATTAATATTTTAGATTACAAAGATAAATATTTATTTATATCTCAGTTATATATTTTTGCATAAAATTTTGAAAATGTACAAATATCAACTGATTTTACTTTGCTTATTTATCTTAATAAATGGGCTTTTGGGACTTTGTCAAGAGGATGTAATACATGAAAATTTATTTTTGGGCATATCGATTGTGTCAATATTATTTCTAATAAAAAAGTCACACGAAAAGGATGTTTGAAAATAGGGAAATTTTGATAGTAACAAAACATAAAAAAGAAGAAGTTATTTCACCTTTAGTTTCAAAGCATCTGAAGGCCAAAACCTTTGTAGCTACACATTTTGATACCGATACACTGGGAACATTTTGTGGGGAAATTGAACGAAACGAAGATCCCATTGCTACTTTGAGGATGAAATGTAAAAAAGGATTGGAAGGTACCGATTTTAAAATAGCTATAGCCTCGGAAGGTTCGTTTGGGGCACATCCATACATTTTTTTTGCGCCTTTTTCGGAAGAATATATAATGCTATATGATGCCGAAAATGAAATGGAATTTATTGTAAAAGAAGCTACCACAAATACAAATTTTGCCAATAACACCATCCAGCTCGAAGAAGAATTGCTTCAATTTGCTAGAAAAGTAGATTTTCCTTCGCACGGTTTGATCTTAAAGACGACTGCCCCATATAAAATAGAAAAAGGCATACGAAATGAAAAAAAATTAGTGAATATATTTCACGAGTTCAAAAAATACGCAAATTCGGTACAAATAGAAACCGATATGAGAGCTATGCACAATCCTACACGTATGCAAGTGATTAAAAAATTGACTTTCAAACTGATACAAAAAATAAATTCGAAGTGTACCAAATGCAAGACGCCTGGTTTTGACATTATAACAATGCAAAAGGGGCTTCCTTGTATAGTTTGCAATTTACCCACAGAAAGCACCTTAAAAGCAATAAAAAAATGTCAGAAATGTGACTATGAAGAAGAAGTTTGGTATCCAAATAATAAAAAATTTGAAGAGCCAATGTATTGTAATTATTGTAATCCATAAAAAACTAAAGAAATCACGAATGAATAATGCCGATTTAAATTTCGCAAAAGAATTACTTGAAAAAGGAGAAATTGTAGCCATTCCTACCGAAACGGTATATGGACTAGCTGGAAATGCATTGAATGAAGATGCTATAAAAAAGATTTTTGACACCAAAAAAAGACCTTTTTATAATCCATTGATTGTACATATTGCATCCAAAGAAAAAATGGACGAGCTGGCAGTTGAAATTCCGCAAATTGCCTATAAATTAGCCGACAAATTCTGGCCAGGTTCTTTGACTATGATTTTGAAAAAGAAATCTCATATACCCAATCTTGTTACAGGAGGAAAAGATACGGTAGCGATAAGAGTGCCCAACCATCCTATTACGTTATCGCTCCTCAATCAATTGGACTTTCCTTTGGCAGCGCCTAGTGCCAATCCATTTGGAACTATTAGTCCCACACAAGCTATTCACGTAAAAAACTATTTTGAACACGACATAAAACTCATATTGGATGGCGGCACTTGTGAAAAAGGTATGGAATCTACTATTATTGGATTTGAAAATGAAAAAGTAATCTTGTATCGACATGGCGCTATTCCCGTAGAAGAAATAGAAGCCTTGGCGGGTAACGTTCATTTCAATATTTCTGAAAACAACGCTCCAATGGCTCCTGGTATGTTGTCAAAACATTATGCACCTACCACGTTCACTATTGCTACATCTAATGTTATGGAAACTATAACTCTATATCCAAATATAAAAATGGGGATAGTCGCTTTCAAGAATTATACGCTAAATCAAAAAGAAATCAAACTGGAATTGATTACAAATAATGACAATTTGGAAGAAGCTGCAAAAAATTTTTATGCGGCACTTCATAGGCTTGATAATGAAAAATTAGATCTTATCATTATCGAAAGACCTCCTTTTCATTCCATAGGAAAAACTATAAATGACCGAATAGACAGGGCTATCAAAAAATAAAAATATTTATCAACCAAAAAAGAAATAAGATTATGAAAGAAAATAAATTGTTTATCATTTGTCCATTTTCAAACATTGAACATTTTTTGAGGAAAGAATATGGCGACGATATTTTATTTATGACCTACAGTGCGGGAATTATTCAATATGACAATATAGATTTCCTGTCCAGCGTCAAAGACATTATCATTAATGAAAAAATTAACAAAATCTACTTTGTAAATGATATTAAATGTAGATTTATCAATAATACCTTGCAAAAAAACAATGACCAATCCTTTGCATTTCAGATACTTCAAGAGTATTATGTCTCTAATTATTTTTCGATGTTTCACAAGCAATCCTTGCAAAGACAACAGTACAATTTAGCCAAAATAAATTTATATATGCAGATTCAAGAATTCTCAAATTCTAACCTTTTCAAAGAGCTCATTGATACGGAAAAAACAGAAATATTGGGCGTAATAACAGACAAATCAAATAATCTAAAAAAAGAAATAAAAAACAAAGTATATGAATTTTAATTTACTATTTGACAATTTATCAAATCCTGCACTCCTATTTTTTGTTTTGGGAATCATATCCGTATATCTCAAAAGCGACTTAGAAATCCCCCAAAACTCATCAAAATTTATTTCGATTTACCTTTTATTTTCAATAGGTTTTAAGGGCGGACAAGAATTGTCGCACGAACACTTCAATACCGAGATTTTTCTGTCTATATTGTTTGGTATTTTTATTTCGTTGTTCATTCCCTTATATACGTTTTTTGTACTAAAGAAGAAACTAAATATTTATGATTCTGCAGCAATTGCCGCTTCGTATGGCTCGGTCAGTGCAGTTACATTTGTTACAGCGGTTTCCTATCTGGAATCCATTCAGCTCAATATTCAGGGACACATGGTAGCTATTATGGCTATGATGGAATCGCCCGCTATAATTATGGGATTGTTACTGATTTCTATTTGTAATAAAAATGACAATGAGAAAATTAAGAAATCCATTGCCATAAAACACTCCTTTACAAATGGAAGCGTCCTTTTAATTTTGGGTAGCCTCATAATAGGATTTCTTGCCAATGCCAAGCAAGCCGAAGGCATCAAACCCTTTACAAATGATTTGTTCAAAGGATTTTTGGCTATTTTTCTATTGGATATGGGTATTTTAAGTGGCAAAAAACTAAAGTCATTCTTTTCGCTAGGATGGTTTCCACTAATTTTTGCAATTTTTATTCCTTTGATTAATGGAAGTCTTTTTGCAATATTGAGCAGTCTTGTGACAGAAGATATTTCGAGTCGTTTTATTTTTGCAATCTTAGCCGCGAGTGCTTCGTACATTGCTGTTCCAGCGGCAATGAAGATTTCGGTTCCTAAATCAAACCCTGGATTATTTCTTCCAATGGCGCTGGCGGTTACATTTCCCGTAAACATTACGATTGGGATGCCATTATATCTGTATTTAGTTCAAAATTTTTAGCTTATTGTAAATTGTTTCTTAAATTTGTCTTTTATATAAAAATAACAACTTATGAAACGACTAATATCAACTATTTTATTTACGCTAAACTTTGGATTTATTTATTGCCAAAACCTAAATAATATGGGCAAAGACCATAATCCAATTTTAAACAAAATAGAATCAGACTATTTTAATCTTTTCTTTAAAGATAAAAGACAAGACTTTGACTTTAAGAACAAAAATGTAGCTTTCATCTCACATAAGTATGATAATATTTTTATAAAAAGCAAAAAAGATTTTTTCAATTATTACTACAGAAAAAATCCTACAGCTAATGAACGACGAATAAAAATGATAATCTTAGATTCAATAAGTCGTCAAGCTACAAATGGGTTTGATATAATATTAATCTTGGATACTTCAAAAAAAACTATTGACAAACATCTCTTCAGAAGAATCATTGAAAAATTAGATTCTTGTGAAAATACAAAACCTAGTTATTTATACCAATTAGGACTGGACTCCAATCCCATTTTGACCGAATTTGAATCAGATTATTTTAATAAATCAAATAAAGAAAATCATGATTTCACAAACACAAAACTTGGATTTTTCATAGGAAGTAGTGGGTCTACGATACAAACTAAAAAAGAATATTTTGATAATGTCAAAAATAGACTTGAAAATTGCCAGCATTCATCACAAGATTATATCATAAAATTAACCCAAAAGCAAAAAGTAGAATCTGGTGGATTTGATTACATCATTTTTTCTTGGCTAAAAATTGTTCCAAAAAATATAGACAAAAGGATAAAGAAACTCAAAAATAGTCCATTATAAGCAAAAAACCGAAATAGAAATAATCTAAATCGGTTTGTTTATATAATTTTCAATTAAAATATGTATCGTTTATTTGGGGCTTAACGAATTGAAATTTCATTTGTAGTATATTTTCATTTTTAATTATCGATTATTTTTACAATTCGTGCCCCATCTTATCCTTCTTAGTTTGGAGGTACTTTTCATTGTGAGTATTTGGGCAAGCCACTACAGGGATATTTTCTACTATTTCTAGTCCATAACCTATGAGTCCTACTCGTTTTTTCGGATTATTGCTTATCAGTCTAATTTTTTGAATATTCAATTGACGAAGAATTTGCGCGCCTATTCCATAGTCTCTTTGATCCATCTTGAATCCTAGCTGAAGATTGGCTTCAACAGTATCCAAGCCTTGCTCTTGCAGCTTGTAAGCTTTGAGTTTATTTACAAGACCTATTCCTCTGCCCTCTTGTTGCATATATAGCACCACGCCTTTCCCTTCTTTTTCTATCATTTTCATTGCTAGCTCTAGCCTTTTTGCTTGCCTTAGATACAACAAATGCCGCATCGA
>CAZUUI010000133.1:0-5919 GCA_964622955.1 uncultured Chitinophagaceae bacterium
CAAAAAACCATCACCACCATAGACGGAAACATAGTTCCACAGCTCAATGATAACTATGCTGGACTTTACAATCAATCGATGGCGGGACTTTCGTTGAGTCAATTTATAGGATATACCTATTTTTCGCGTGACAAACTTATCAATATTACTCTTGGGCTGGAACATACCGTAGCTTTTGTAAAAAGTTTAAATACTTGGGATGTAAAAACAAATACGTCTATTGCAGACAAGAAAGCTACGTATCGCTATCTTGGTCCTAAATTTACCTTTACCATTCCATTGTATATCAAAGATAAAAAATATTTTGAAAAAACCTATTTCTATAATTAATACCTGTTTGAAATGAAGATTGAGCAATTGCTAAAAGAAAAAATAATGATTTTGGATGGTGCTATGGGCACTATGATTCAGAAATATAAATTGACCGAAGATGATTTTAGAGGCACTCGGTTTGAAGGTCATAGCCATCCTCTCAAAGGCAACAACGATTTGCTCTCTATCACTCGTCCCGACATAATCAAAGCCATTCATCTGGAATATTTGGAGGCAGGAGCCGATATTGTAGAGACCAATACATTTAGCGCCAATGTAATTTCGCAGGCAGATTATGCACTAGAATCGGCGGTTTATGACATCAATTTTTTCTCTGCCAAAATAGCCAAAGAAGCTGCCGAAGAAATGACCCAAAAAAATCCTGACAAACCCCGATTTGTAGCGGGAAGTATAGGACCTACCAATAGAACCGCTTCCATTTCGCCCGATGTAAACAATCCTGGATATAGAGCGGTAAGTTTTGACGACCTTGTAAGTGCCTACAAAGAACAAGTTGAAGCGTTGTTAGACGGCGGTGTAGACTTACTTTTGGTTGAAACTATTTTTGATACACTCAATGCAAAAGCCTGCATTTATGGCATTATGGAAATTCTAGAAGCGCGAAAAATTCAAATCCCTGTAATGGTTTCGGGGACAATAACCGATGCGTCGGGACGAACCTTGAGTGGACAAACCACGGAAGCTTTTTACATTTCACTTTCGCACGCACCTCTTTTGAGTATAGGCATCAATTGTGCTCTTGGCGCCAAAGCGATGAAACAATATATAGAAATTTTAGCTAAAAATGCCCCTTGTTTTATCAGTTGCTACCCCAATGCAGGACTGCCAAACGAATTTGGGCTCTACGATGAAACACCCGAAGATATGGCTCGTCAGCTTGAAGAATTTATGAAAGAAGGCTTGGTAAATATTGTAGGAGGCTGCTGTGGCACTTCGCCCGATCATATTAGAGCCTTTGCACAGCTCGCTACAAAATATCCGCCAAGAAAAGTTGGGCAAATTTCCCAATAAAATAACATCTACAAAATCACAAATCCCTTATTTTTGTGATAAATTTCTATTTATGATTCGTTTATTAATAATTATTGCTTTGTTGGCATTGGAAACTATAGGGTACGCTCAAAAAAGACCCAAAATAGTAGTGGGAATAGTAGTAGACCAGATGCGCTACGACTTTTTGATTCGATACAATAGCCACTATAGCCAAAACGGATTTAATAGACTGATAAATGAGGGTTTTTCGGCGTCCAATATGCATTATAATTATTGTCCCACGTATACAGGACCTGGGCATTCTTCTATCTATACCGGAAGTGTTCCGGCTATTCATGGCATTGTAGGGAATTATTGGTATGAAGATCATCAAAAAAACATATATTGTGCCGAGGATGAAAGCGTAAATACGGTAGGTGTAGAAGGTAAGGTTGGCAAAATGTCGCCCAAAAATCTTAAAACTACCACCATTTGCGATGAATTGAAATTGAGTACTATAGGCCGCTCAAAAGTGATAGGCGTATGTATAAAAGATAGAGGTTCTATATTGCCTGCAGGTCACATGGCCAATGCCGCTTATTGGTATGATGGAAAAACGGGCACTTTTGTATCGAGTACGTATTATATGAAGGAATTGCCAAAATGGCTAAAAGAGTTCAACAAACAAAAACATCCTATCAAGCTTATGAGCCAAGGATGGAACACCCTTTTGCCTATGGAAAAATATATTTTTAGTGGTACCGATGACAATAACTGGGAAGATAAACTCTGCAAAAGTGGACACAACGGATGCTGTGGTGGCAAAGATGGCGTAAAACTTAGCTGCAACACATTTCCCTATACTTTTGAAAAAGAAGAAATGAACGATGCTATCAAAGTAACGCCTTATGGCAATACCCTCACGACTTTGCTCGCAAAAGAAGTGCTGGAAAAAGAGAAAATGGGCATGGGTACCGAAACTGATTTTTTATGTGTAAGCTATTCGTCTACAGACTATATAGGACATGCTTTTGGGCCGTATTCAAAGGAATCGGAGGATACTTATATCCGTTTGGACAAAGAAATTGAAGATTTGCTCAATACTTTGGATGCTAAATATGGCAAAGGAAATTATTTAACATTTTTGACGGCAGACCACGGAGTACAAGATGTTCCCGCTTTTTCGGTATCTAACAAAGTTCATGGAGGCAATGTAGATGAAAAAGATTTGAAAAAACAATTTTCGGATTTATTAGCTACAAAATTAGGCGCAGGCGAATGGGTAAAATTTGTTTTTAACGAACAAATATACTTGAACAAAGAGCTTTTGGCTTCCAAAAACATTTCCCCAAAAATGATAACAGACATTCTCAATGCACAATCGAAAGAAAAATTGGAAGGCATTCGTGGATTTTATAGTTTTGAAAATTTGTTTCTAGAAAATATTCCTGCTTCTATCAAAGAAATTATCAATAATGGTTATTTTCCTCATCGCAGTGGCGATATTTATATCATGCTAGAGCCCAATTGGATGAGTCATGGCAAACAAGGCACTACGCACGGAAGTCCTTATACGCACGATACACACGTGCCATTTCTGATTATGGGAAATGGCATTAAGCCAAAAAAATCGAGCAAACCTTATCGAATTATAGATATTGCGCCTACGTTGGCTAATATTTTGGGAACGCTACAACCCAATGGCTGTATAGGAAATCCTATTGAAGAAGTGGAGATAGTGAAATAACTTTTACAAGATAAACTCTGGAAAATCAAACACAAAGGTACTGCCTTCTTTGGAGCTTGCTTTTACATAAATTTCGCCTCCGTGGAGTTGCACAATTTTTTTGCAAATAGCTAAGCCGAGTCCACTGCCTTTTGGTTTTTTCAAATCTTGATTTCGTGCTTGAAAAAATTTCTCAAAAATTAAGTCAAAATACTTTTCGTCTATTCCATTGCCCTCGTCTTTCACTTCAAAGAAAATATCTTTATCTTTTTTGTAAATGGAAAGCGTAATTTCACCATTTTCACGAGTAAATTTTGTAGCGTTGCTTAGGAGATTGATACAAACCTGATATATTTTGTCTCGGTCAAAAACCATTTCGTTGAGCCCAGATTGTACATTTAATTTGTATTGAACGGGTTGTCCATGAACATTTTTATTACCTTCATGATTGAATAACTGCATAACATCTTGAGCAAATTCACCAATATTAACCACCGAAAGCACCAGTTTTTGCTTGCCACTATCATAGCGCTCCAAATCCAAAAGCTGATTGATTAGCCTAGTAATACGTTCGCTTTCTTTGTATATAATGCCCGAAAATTGTTCGATTTCTTCCTTGGAAATATCTTCATTTTCTTTCAAAATTTCGGCAAAAGACTTGATAGACGTAATTGGCGACTTGAGTTCGTGGCTCACGGTGGCAAGAAATTCGTCTTTGATTTGGTCGTGCTGAATGAGTTTGTTATTGATTTTTTCCAAATCTTCTTTGGCTTTGGAGAGTTCGGTAGACTGTTTTGTCAGCTCCTTATTCAGCACAAACACTTCCCGGCTTTCTTTTAAGATATCTACCACTTCATTGATAAAAATATCTTTGTCTGTAATAACCGAACTCACCAAAATACGTGCCGAAACAGGCCCTACCACTGCACTCAAAATCCGCTCGGCAAAAGGAATAAGCCTAGGGTCGGAGATTTTATTTTTTTCCAAATCCAGCTGATACTTTTTTGAAAATGAAAGCAATGCTTGCTGGGTTCGTTCTTCGCCTATAAACTTGATAAGTAGCGACTGAATATCAGAAATCAAAGCCGTTTCGCGCCATACCACATTGCTATCCACTACATCGGAATATTTGAAAACATCCACAAAAATATGGGCTTGTTGTTTTTCGATATTGCTTAGATTGGTATTGAGCGATACAAAAATATACGTAGTAAAATTAAAAAACATACTCCAGAAAAAACCGTGAATAACAGGATTGAAGTCCGTAAGTCCAAACAATGCCATAGGTTTGAGCCAAGAAATTCCATAAGGTCCATATTCTATGATTTTTTTTCCAAATTCAAAATTATCGATAATAGAAGGCAATACCAACGTATAAAGCCACACCACAAAACCCATAATCAAGCTAGAAAATACAGCTTTTTTGGTCGCTTTTTTCCAATATAAAGCCCCTAACAGTGCAGGAAAAAACTGGGCTATAAACACAAAAGAAATCAATCCAATACTCACCAAGGAATAAAAAGGACTCAATAAATGATAATATATCAAGGACAGGACCATAATAAGCACCACACTCAATTGCTTGAGAAACAAAGTTTTGGAAGCCAATTGATCATTAAAATCTTTCTTTTTGTTACCAAAATTTACCAATAAAGGAATCAAAAAGTTGTTTGAAAGCATATTGCTCAGAGCCAACACTTCAATAATTATCATAGCCGATGCTGCCGAAAATCCGCCCAAAAACACTAATACGCCAATGATTTTTGCATTGAATTTGAGTGGAATATCCAGAATATAATAATCGGGATTGATAGGCAAGCCTTCAAAAAGAATTTTGCCTGCAAAAGCGATTGGAAGTACAAAAAGGTTGATTAAAAAAAGATATAAAGGAAAAATCCAAATAGCTCTTTTTAGATGATTTTCGCTTTGATTTTCAATCACCCCAATTTGAAATTGACGAGGTAATAAAACTACTGCAATAGCAGAAAGCACCGAAAGCCAAAACCATTCGGTCATACGATTAGGCCCCGACATTACAAAAAGCTCAGTCATCGCCTTGCTTTTATGGCTGATGGTATCGTAGATTTCGGCAGGACTGTCAAACAAAAAATAAACGATGAAAATACCCGCAACCAAAAAAGCCACCAATTTCAAAACCGATTCAAAGGCTACCGATGCCACAATTCCCGAATGATATTCATTGCTCTCCATTTTTTTGGCACCAAATATGATGATAAAAAGACCGATGATAAAACTGACAATTATGGATAAATTACTGATTTTTATCCACGAAAATTGACTGTTTTGACTGAGAATAATTTCAAAACTATCGGAAATGGCTTTTATCTGAAGCGAAATATAAGGCACAATTCCAATAATACAGAGCACCGTAATTAACATACCCAACTCAATACTCACGCCATAACGAAGGGAGAGAAAATCGGCAAGCGTAGAGATTTTGTTCATTTTGGAAATGCGTATCATTTTTTTCATTACAAAATACCACAACGGCATAAGCAACGTAGGGCCAATATAAACAGGTAAAAAATCAATACCATTAACGGATGCCTTTCCTATACTGCCATAAAAAGTCCAAGCCGTACAATAAATAGCCAGAGAAATGGAATAGATTACACCACTATTTTTGATATAATTTTGTAATCGAGCCGACTTCTCTACCACAAAAGCCAACCAAAACAAAAAGGCTAGATAAAATAATGAAATAGCAAGTACAAAAATTTGCATATAGAAATATGAATTGACCCTAAAAAGATACAAATATATATTTTTTAATTGGCTAATGATATAAAAAAATCAAAATTTGAATAGATATAAAAAAAGGGTCAACATACATTGACCCTTTATAATAATATTATTGTTTAATGATT
>CAZUUI010000134.1:0-1272 GCA_964622955.1 uncultured Chitinophagaceae bacterium
GGACTGTTCCTGCTGGAGTTACTAATATATTTGTAGATGTAAAAGGTGCGCAAGGCGGATCTATGGGATCTTATTTTGGTGGTAAAGGTGGCTGTGTTCGAGCAATTATACCTGTAACACCAGGACAAAATTTTTTTATAACTGTAGGAGGACAATCTACAGTAGATACACCCCTCTTTGGATATGGAGGTGCAGGAGGTCAATCTACTAATTATGGTGTAAAAGCAAGAGCAGGAGGTGGTTTATCGTCGATTTCTACATCAAATCCAGTAACTCAGTCAAATGCAATAGTAATATCTGGTGGTGGTGGAGGTGTTACAGGAAGTAGCTATGCAGGAAATGGAGGAGCAGCAGGAGGTGTAAATGGTGTAGGTGCTACTTCTATTTATGGAGGTGTTAATACTCGAGGAGGTGGAGGAACTCAAACTGCAGGTGGGGTAGCTGGTTCACCTTATGATGCAAATAATCCATTACCTACTGCAGGAGTATCGATAAATGGAGGAAAAGGAGGTATTGTTGCTGGAGGAAGTGCTGGATGGAATGGCGGTGGAGGCGGTGGTGCTGGCTACTATGGTGGAGGCGGTGGTGCTGGTGGTGGCAATGCTCAAGGTTCTGGCGGCGGCGGTTCTTCATGGACACATTCTACTTGTTTAAATGTTGAAAATATTACGGGATATAATTCAGGTAATGGTAGTGTAATAATTTATTATTAGTTTTTAAATAAAAAAGCCCTCAAATAGAGGGCTTAGTGTTTTTTAATTAAAGTGTTTCGCAAATCATCAAATCTACTTCTTGCTTGTAAGCTTTTTTTCTCAAATCGTTTAAAGCATTGAAAGCTTCGCTATTTTTCATATCTTTTATAGCTTGTACATTTGGAAATTCAAAAACGGCAATAGCTTTGATACCTCCTTGTCCCATAATTTGTTCCGTTGTTTTCCAACGTTGCATTCCTGTTCCTCCATAATTTTTGAAAATTTCTATAATTTGAGTTAAATAGGATTGGAAACTTGGCATATCATCTGTATTTGGAATTGCATTGATGATTAAAAATGTTTTTTGTTCGGTCATGATTTTTATAATTTTAATGAATTAATAGATTTTTTTAACTTGCGATAGATCTAATTTAGTTTTTTCATTAACAATTGTTCCTGTTTCCATATATAGTTTATGTCCAGCCATAATACCATCCAGCAATTTTGCATTCATTCCTTTCATTATCAAACTATTCATAAAGTCAAAAAAGCTATTTTTCATTGTGTACTCCATTGTGCT
>CAZUUI010000134.1:1282-5893 GCA_964622955.1 uncultured Chitinophagaceae bacterium
AGTATCTATCCCTGGCATTTTGTGAAGTTCATAGACTTCTATTTGAATATTCTTTCCTTGATTCCAATCTATAACTCGCTCTTCGGCACTTGCGCCCATCATCGTAAAATCGCAATGTCTTGTAGCGCCCACGCCTTCTTTTTGTGAAGAAGTTATGTAGGATTTGCTTACAGCGGGGTGTCCATGACAAATGTGTCCAAAATCGGCAATTGCATCCCAAACTTTTTCTTTTGATAGATTGATATCTATATTTCGTCTTATTATAGTTTTTTTACTCATTTTTATTTGTTTTTAAATTGTTTATTAATAATTGTATTGTTTTTTTTGCTTTTAAGAAATCTTGTGAACTTTTTGATCGTGTCAAAACCCCATAAAAAGTAGCATGAAGCAGCTCTGTAATTTCTCTAGCATCTAATTCTTTTTTAAAATCGCCTTCTTGCTGTGCTTTTTTTACAGAAGGAACTATTGCATCTATAAATTTAGTAAACTCTGTTTCGGTCAAAATTCCAATCCCTTCATTAAGAATTCCCATCTCCGACATCATGTTATTGATATAACACCCCTTATATCCTGCTTTAGGTTGTGCCTCTAGCATTTGGATATAAAAGTTTTCTATGACATCAATCGCCTTTTTTTGTTCTGTATTCATCAATTGATTTTGGATTCGTTTTACATTTTGAATACTGTATGCTTGAATGGTTTCTTTTAAAAAATTTTCTTTGCTTTTGAATGCATTGTAAAAAGCACCTTTAGTCATACCCGATTTTTGGCATATTTCATCAATGCCTAAGTTGTGGTATCCTTTTTGGCAAATTAGATCAATTCCTAATTTAATTACCGCATCTTTATCGTGTTTAATATTCATTTTTTTTAAAATAGAATGCAAAAGTAATTCAAACAGACCGTTCGGTATAATTAAAAATTGTTAAAAAAGCTTTGAATAAATTAATTATATGTATGTCAAATACTTATAAAGTTTTTTCGATAAATTCTTTTGATAAGATTACGGCAGATTTTAGCATATCCAAATTGTTTGATGGTAAAAGCGTTTCTTTGTCTTGCCAACACATAGTATACGTTAATCGTGTCGTTTTTTCATCTATTGGAATAGCTTCATTAAGCACATATCCAATGTTCTTGGGATGAGAAATGATTTCAAATTTTACAATGAAAGGTGAAAATGTTATTTTTTCAACCAATTCCATTTTGATTTCTCCTGCTTCTAAAGTCATTTGTCTAATTACAAACTCCTCCGTTTTTTCAAGAATTAAAACGTTAGAAACATTTGGAACAAAAAAATGTGGTTGTTCTATTTTAAGAATCAATGCATCCCAAACCATTTCTATGGGTGCGTTAACGATTTCGGTATGTGATATTTGCATGTTTTTTATTATTTTACAAATTTCTTTTAAGAATTTCTTCCAATTCGGACAGTATCATTGCGGATGCTCCCCAAATTATTTTATTGTTTACAGAATATGCAGGTGTTGTATAATTTTGATTTTTATAAAAAAAGGTATGTTCTACTTTGTTTTTGTTGTCAAAAAAATCTAAAAGAGGAAATTCAAAAATGCTCTTTACTTCGCGAGGATCGTGATTGTATTCTTGTGGTGAATGGATATATGAAATATAAGGATAAACCAAAAATTGACTAACGGGAATATACAATGGCGTCAAAGCACCCAATACATTTTCGGGCATAATTTTCCAACCAATTTCTTCATGGGTTTCTCGCAAAGCTGTTTTTATCAAATCTTCATCATCGGGTTCTTTTTTTCCTCCGGGAAATGCCATTTGACCACTATGAGTACCCTCGTAATCTTGGCGTTCTATCATGACAAAATGAATGGATGAATCCTTTGGGTACAACAAAATTTGTACTGCAGCCAATCGAGGGTTTTTGGATAAAATTTGCTCTAAAGATAGTATGGGGCGGTCTATTTTTGCCATCCGAAATTGCGCATCTAATCCTGGTAAAGGCTCATTGAGCGCTTGTTGGATTTTTTGTACAATGGGATGATTCATTTTACTGAGCTAAAGCATTTTCTATACTTGTGTCAAAAACGTTTTTGAGGCTTTCTATCGTTCCAAAATTCTCTTGATCTACAACAGCACAGTTTCCTTTGGTCGTTCCAATTTTTGTAAATGGAATTTGATTTGCATGACAAAAGGCTTCAAATTCAGACTCATTTGTAGTTGTAAGCAAGGCTCTTCCTTGGGCTTCGCCAAATAAAAAGGCATCTTTTCGGATTCCAACTGTACTTTGAATTTCAAATCCAATGCCCCTAATAAAGCTGCTTTCACATAATGCGGTCCATATTCCACCATCAGCTACATCATGACAACTCGCTACTAAATTTTTTCGTATAAGATTGTATATTCCTTTTTGTATAGCGGCTTCTTCATCTAAATTGAAATAAGGTGCAGGCATTTGTTTTTCGCCTTTCAAATTGGCCATATATTCGCTAGAAGCCAAGTCTTCTACATTATTTCCCAATAAATAAATAATAGCGTTTTCTTTTTCAAATCCAATTTTGGTTTTTAATGCCAAATCTTCCATTCGTCCCACCATTCCTATCGTTGGGGTAGGGAATACGGGGCCTTGTTCGTTTTGATTGTAGAAACTAACGTTACCTCCTGTTACAGGCGTATTGAATTTTCTACAAGCCTCGCCCATTCCTTCTATGGCTTTTACAAAATGCCAATAAATCTCTGGTTTGTATGGATTTCCAAAATTCAAACAATTGGTTACCGCCAAAGGCTCGCCACCACTACACACAATATTTCTCGCCGCTTCGGATACTGCTATCATTGTACCTATATAAGGATTTGCCGCTACATAGCGCGAATTACAATCTACTGTAGACACTATCCCTTTGTTTTTTCCATGAATACGAACTACTGCAGCATCGCTTGGATTATTGGTATTGGTATTATTGACACCTACCATGCTGTCATATTGATTGAAAACCCATCTTTTAGACGCAATATTTGGCAAAGAAAGTAGTTTGTGTGCATTTTCTTTGTAATTGGTATCTTCAGCAATGTTTTTATGATTCCAATTGGCTCTTGCTGCAAAATCGGCAGGTTCGGTATATTCTCTTTCATATACAGGCGCTCCGCCTCCCAATACCAACTCTGCTGCAGGCAATTCGGCTACAATTTCACCATT
The DNA here is from genome assembly GCA_964622955.1 of uncultured Chitinophagaceae bacterium. GTDB lineage: Bacteria > Bacteroidota > Bacteroidia > Chitinophagales > JADJOU01 > CHPMRC01. The sequence continues at coordinate 4,455 of CAZUUI010000134.1, forward strand.
CCAAAAATAACGCAATTGACCATTTTCGGTTACGTGTCCTATTTCTACACAATTCAAATCCCATTTTTCAAAAATAGCCAAAACCTCCGCTTCTCGTCCTTTTTCAATTACCACAAGCATACGCTCTTGGCTTTCGGAAAGAAGAATTTCAAAGGGTTTCATATCTTTCTGACGTGTGGGAACCTTGCTCAAATCAATATCCATTCCTACACCACCTTTTTCGCTCATTTCGCTGGTAGAGCAAGTGATTCCTGCTGCTCCCATATCTTGCATCCCTACAATAGCACCTGTTTTTGCTAATTCCAAGGTAGCTTCTACCAATAATTTTTCTTGAAAAGGATCGCCCACTTGTACCGCTGGCAAATCTACGTGGCTATCTTCGCTAATGTCTTTTGACGCAAAGGAAGCACCTCCAATGCCATCTTTACCCGTGTCGGAACCAACTATAAATACGGGATTGCCAACGCCTTTGGCAGTAGCCGAAATAATATTATTCACATCTATGATTCCTACGCTCATAGCGTTTACTAATGGATTGCCAGTATAAGATTCATCAAAAAACGTTTCTCCAGCTACGGTAGGTACACCAAAACAATTACCATAATCGCCAATACCTTTTACCACACCATTCAAAAGCCATTTGGTTTTATCGTCTTCCAATTTTCCAAATCGCAAAGAATTTAAGGCACAAATAGGACGAGCTCCCATGGTGAAAATATCTCTGTGAATACCTCCTACACCTGTAGCGGCGCCTTGGTATGGCTCAATAGCACTGGGGTGATTGTGGCTTTCTATCTTGAATACACAGCCTATCCCATCTCCTACATCTACTACTCCTGCATTTTCTTCACCCGCTTTTACTAGCATATTTTCGCCATCTCTAGGCAATGTTTTGAGCCATTTAATTGAGTTTTTGTAGCTACAATGTTCGCTCCACATTACACTAAAAATACAAAGCTCTGTAAAATTGGGTTCACGACCAATTTTGGCAACGATTAAATCAACTTCTTCGTTTGTAAGACCCAATTGATTGGCAGTTTGATAGGTTTCTTGAGGGATATTCATGATTATATTTGTGAGATGAAAATTGAGTCACAAAAATAACAAAATTAAATTATTTAGTGGTTAAAATTGCGTTAATTTATGGTTTTTATGTGTTCAAAAAGCCATTGGTACAAGGCATTGCCGTGAAAGATTTTTTCAACGCTTCCATGAGTGCCTCCAGGGACGATGGTAAAGGTACAGTCTGCATTGGGATTGCATTTTTTGATGGCATCTACCATTTTGCTCGATTCGGATAGGGGAACAATAAAGTCTTTATTTCCATGCTGAATCCAAAGTGGAATTGTACCCAATTTACAGGCGTCTTTGGTGAATCCACCCCCACAAATAGCTACCGCTGCAGTAATTTTATCGGCATATTTGCCCGCAAAATGCAG
>CAZUUI010000135.1:0-5887 GCA_964622955.1 uncultured Chitinophagaceae bacterium
AAAATTATTTTTTGATAGAAATATCTACCCTTCTATTTTTGGCTCTTCCAGCTTCGGTATTATTATCCGCAATTGGATAACGAATTCCATAACCTTCAGAAATCAAATTGGAAGGATCCACACCTTTTGACACTAAATATTCCAAAACAGATGCTGCTCTATCTCTAGACAATTTCAAATTGTATGCTTCGCCTCCTTGATTAGAAGTATGTCCTTCTACATAGAAAATAGAACCTGGAGCCGACTTGATAATATTTGCTATTTCATTTAATTGAGCGTGCGATTTTGACAAAATTCTTGAACGACCATTTTGGAAGAAAATTGATTTGGCGTGGAATGCTATTTGCTCATTGATTTTATTGATTTGAGCATCTTCAGCAGTATCCTCAGGGCATCCTTCCTTCGCTACCAAACCAAATACATCAGGACATTTATCTATATTATCTGGCACACTGTCATTATCTCTATCAGGGCATCCTTCAAATTTTTTCAAGCCTTTTTCTTGAGGACATTTATCCAAATGATCTGGAATACTATCCAAATCAAAATCGGGACATCCTTTAAATTCTGGAATACCTGGTTTTTCAGGACATTCGTCTACTTTATCTGCTATGCCGTCGCTATCTTTATCAGGACAACCTTTTGTAGTTAACGGTCCTACTTCTTTTGGACATTCGTCATCTTTGTCAGGAATTCCGTCGCCATCGGTATCAGGGCAACCATTAAACTCTTTCAAGCCTTTTTCATCAGGACAATCGTCTTTTTTATCTGTAACGCCATCGCCGTCTTTATCGGGACATCCGCCCAATTCTTTAAGTCCTGGCTCGTCTGGGCAATTATCATATTTATCCTTGACGCCATCGCCATCGGTATCTTTCAAGCCCCAGCGATAGCTAAGTGTAATAGAATGATTGAAATAATCTTCTTTGTTGTATTTTACATCGGGAACTACGCTATACATTTCTTGTATTTGTAGCCCAAAATTCTTTTCTTTTGTAAACCAAATAGCAAAACCTCCTCCAAATGAAATGGTTTTGAAAAATTTATCGCCATATTGATTTTTGTAGGTAATGCCTCCACCACCTTTGAAGAAAGGCTCAAAAAAAGAATTTGTCCCCAATAAATAGCCATTTGCAAATGAATATTTCAAATGCAAAAAACCATTCATCATCAAGGTTTTATTAATTTCTACTGTTGGGTCATAAGCTACTTTTGCCGTGCTAAAATGCAACTCCGGAGAGAAACCAGCCGCCAAATGACGAGACAATGTAACTTGGCTCAACGGCCATCCCCAATTGACATTATTTATTTTTTGAATATTCTCCGTAATATCAATAGGATAACGGTACAAGACACCATTCATTCCTGCATTTACTTGCCATTTTCTATCTTTGTTTTGAGCATTTCCAAAAACAATGAAAAGTGAACAAATAAAAATAAGTACTATTTTTTTCATGGATTCTACATGGTTAAGTAGCAAAAATAAACATTATGTATTAATTTACTCTATTTTTTTTCCAATTAGAAGCTTTTGGTTGCACTCCTTGTGAAGCTTCTACTGTTTTAATTGTTTCAAAAAATGGATGTATCGCACCAAATTCTTGCAATATTTCTACTTCCTTATCGGTAAGTTTAGATTCCAACAACTCGGGCTTGTAATGCTTTTCTACAAAATGGGTATCAAAATCGCCTGATATAAAATTTGGATGATTCATTACAAACGTTCCAAAAGGAAGTGTTGTTTTTACTCCTTTGATTTTAAACTCATTAATAGCACGTTTCATTCTATCAATAGCTTCTTCTCTATTTTTTCCATACGTAATTAATTTGGCAATCATTGGGTCGTAAAAAATAGGAATATCCATACCTTCTCTAAATCCGTCATCGATACGAATACCAGCACCTTCAGGCTTTTTGTACTCTTCCAATTTTCCTATGTCTGGCAAAAAGTTGTTCAATGGATCTTCGGCATAGACTCTCAATTCCATAGCATGTCCCAAAATTTTCAAATCCTCTTGCTTAAATGAAATAGCTTCGCCACGTGCAATTTTGATTTGTTCTTTTACTAAATCCAATCCCGAAATCAATTCTGAAACGGGATGCTCTACCTGCAAACGAGTATTCATTTCCAAGAAATAAAAATTCAAATTTTCATCAAGGATAAATTCCACCGTTCCCGCATTGGTATAATTACAAGACTTAGCTGCATTGATAGCCGCTTCACCTATTTTAGCTCTAATTTCATCGGTCAAAATTGGAGAAGGTGCTTCTTCTACTACTTTCTGATGTCTACGCTGTATACTACATTCTCTTTCAAACACATAGATATAATTTCCATGATGATCGCCCAATACTTGCACTTCGATATGACGCGGCGAACCAACATATTTTTCAATAAAACAACTGTCATCGCCAAAAGAATTTTTTGCTTCGCTTTGTGCACGCTGCATTTGTTCTTCAAATTCTCCTTCGTGCTGCACGATACGCATACCTTTGCCACCTCCACCTGCACTGGCTTTGATAAGAATAGGATAACCAATTTCACTCGAAATTTTCTTAGCTACCGCCAAATCCGAAATAGGTTCTTCGGTACCGGGAACCAAAGGTGTATTGTATTTTTTTACGGCATTCTTAGCTGAAAGCTTACTCCCCATTATCTCAATAGCCTCAGGATTTGGACCTATAAAAATAATATCATTTTCTTTTACTTTTTTGGCAAAATCTGCATTTTCACTTAAAAACCCATAACCGGGATGAATACCATCCACATGCAATTCCTTGCATATCTGAATAATTTTATCGCCAAGAAGATACGATTGATTTGAAGGAGCGGGCCCTACACAAACCGCTTCATCGGCATAGATTACATGGGGACTGTTTCTATCGGCCTCTGAAAAAATGGCTACCGTTTTTATTCCCATTTCTTTGCAAGAACGCATCACACGCAATGCTATCTCTCCTCTATTTGCTATTAATATCTTTTGCATGAAAATCTTTTTTGCAAAATTAATATTTTCTTGTCATTTCTTCATAAAATCATACTTTTGTATATTAATTTTACAATTTATGAACAAAAAACAATTAGTAGCCACTATTCAAGCTCAAAAATCATTTTTATGTGTAGGTCTTGACCCCGATTTAGCCAAATTACCGTCACATTTACCTAAAAATGCAGCGGGTGTAGCTACTTTTTGTAAAGCAATCATAGACACCACGCATCCTTATTGCGCAAGTTATAAACTCAACACCGCTTTTTTTGAAGTTTTGGGTGTGGAAGGTATGCGAGTGTTTGACGAAGTGGTGCGCCATATTCCCAAAACACATTTTGTAATTGCCGACGCCAAAAGAGGCGATATAGGCAATACGTCTAGAATGTATGCCCAAGCATTTCTTGAAACCTTTGATTGCAGTGCCATTACGGTATCGCCTTATATGGGAAAAGATAGTGTGTCGCCGTTTTTGGAATTTAGCAATAAATATACCATCGTGCTGGGATTGACCTCAAATGAAGGGGCACAAGATTTTGAAATGCTATCGATTGGACAAGAATTTTTATATGAAAAAGTAATGTCAAAAGTAGCATCCTGGGGCAATGAAGACAATCTTATGTTTGTAATTGGTGCTACGCAAGACGAAAGCCAAAGCCAGATAAGAGCGCAATTTCCGCATCATTTCTTTTTGGTGCCGGGGGTAGGTGCACAAGGAGGTTCGCTAGAAGCTACTTGTCATAATTTATTGAATAAAGAAATAGGTATATTGATAGCATCTTCCCGAGAGATTATTTATGCCGATAACTCCGAGAATTTTGCAGTGGCTTCGGGAGAAAAAGCAAAAGCCCTTTCCTCAAAAATGTGGGAACTCTTTGAAAAGAAAAAATAATGAAATTTTGAAAACAACAAAAACTAGTTTCTATGCAAGAAGCATTTTTACATTTTGTATGGCAATACAGACTTTTTTACTCCGAAAATCTAAAATCTACCTTTGGCGAGTCGATTGAAATTATTAAAACGGGACTCTTAAACACAAATCAAGGTCCTGATTTTTTTAATGCACAGTTGAAAATAAATGGGCAAACGCTTATTGGAAATATTGAAATTCATCTGAGAAATGAAGATTGGTACAAGCATCAGCATCAAACAGACGATAGGTACAACAATACTATACTTCATGTGGTCTTCAACCCCACCGATGAAATTTATACCTTGACAAAAAACAATCAAAAAATATCCATACTAGCTCTTCAAGATTATATTACAGAGGATAAAATTGCCTATTACGAACATCTATTTTCAAGCAAGGAGCCCATTCCTTGCCAAAAAATTTACAAATTGCCGCAAAAAATAAAAATCAATCATTTTTATGAAAAATTGGCGATTGAACGACTGGAACGAAAATCGGAATGGATGTATGAATTGCTCAAAAAAAATCAAAATGATTTTGAAACAACCTTTTATCATGTATTGCTCTATAGTTTTGGGTTAAAGATAAATGCGCCTTTTTTTCTACAAATAGCCGAAAGTTTGCCACAAAAAGTATTGGCACGGCATATTGACGACTTATTTCAATTGGAAGCCTTGCTGCTTGGCCAAGCCAATCTATTGACGTCAACCCAAGAATACGCTCAAAAACTCAAAACAGAATATCAATATCTTAGCACCAAGTATCAATTAAAACCCATTCCCTCGCCGCCCTTATTTTCAAAACTCTATCCTGCTTCTTTTCCTACGCTTCGATTGGCACAATTTGCGGCTTTTATTCACAACAAATCGGGGCTTTATGCAAAATTAACGACATCGAGTACGGACAGCGAGTTATTAGAAATTTTCAATATAGAAATTGCTGATTTTTGGAAAAAGCACTATCATTTTGAATCGGAAACCAAACAAACTCAATGGAAAATAGCGCCCAGTTTTATACAAAAAATATGTATTAATGTATTGATTCCCTTTATGTATTTGAGAGCAAAAATTGAACATAAAAGTCCACTAAAATCAATAGAATGGCTGGAAAAACTGAACCCCGAAAACAACAAAATTACTCGAACGATGACCGACAACCTATTGCTACAAAATCAAAATGCATTTCATAGTCAAGCCCTTATTGAATGGCAGCAATCCTATTGCCAACAAAAAAATTGCCTTTCTTGCTGTATAGGGCATGAAATTTTTTGTTAGAGAAGATTCAATTTGCTACAAATGAAAAATTTAATAAAACCTTATAATAAAAAATGGAAACAAGAATTTGAGATTCTAAAAACTCATCTATTAGACCACTTAAAGGGCTTAGATATTGAAATACAACATATTGGAAGCACTGCAATTCCTGAAATCTATGCAAAACCAATTTTAGATATCGATATCATTATCGAAGACAAAAATTTGCTTAATAGTATAGAAGAACGATTAAAAATAATAGGATATACAAACTATGGAGAATTAGGAATACCCGGTAGATTTGCATTCAAAATCAAATCAGACCATACTTCAAAAGTATGGATGGAACATCATCTTTATGTATGTTTTTCGGATAGCGTAGCACTAAAAAATCATTTAAGCTTTAGAGACATATTACTAAAAGACAAAGACTTACGCGAACAATATTCAACATTAAAACTCAATATTCTCAATCAAAAGAATCTTTCAAGAGAAGACTATACAAAACAAAAAACGGCTTTTGTATTATCAATTCTTGAAAAGAATGGTTTTGAAAAATTAGAAATTGAAGCGATTAAAAAAGCTAATGAATAGATGAAAATTGTTTATTATACCTTTCATACAATCAATATAATCCAATTTTAATATACTATTTGCTTGTTATAACGGCTTTTACCACTCAAAACTTATACAAATAAAAACAAATTAAAATCTTTTTAAAACACGTATAATAC
>CAZUUI010000136.1:0-5813 GCA_964622955.1 uncultured Chitinophagaceae bacterium
AGGGAATTTATTAAATCTAAGAACTCTTTTTAAGTTTAAAAATTAGGATTATTTCTCTTTCCAAATTTCTTAATGCAAAGGTAAATCTACAAATGCTAAATTCATCATATTTTGAGTGAAAGTCGAAAATTTTGAGTAAACGTTAAAAATAATAGAAAAAAAGTCGTTTTTTTAACACTAATTAACTTTTTTAAAAGAAAAAGCCCCCGTTTAAAAATTGGGAGCTCTTGAATTTTATACCAAACTTTCTTATAAAAAAACTACCAGTCTTTTTCTATTTTTTTCTGTTCAGGTTTTTGTTTTTGCATCTCCATTTTCTTTTGTGTATTTTGTTCTTGATTTTTCAGCGCTTCAAGCAATTTTTCGGCATCTTCTTTGCTCATATTCCCTTTGCCCGATTGTGGTGCTTGTTTTTGTTCTTCTTTGTCGCCTTTACCTTCTCCCTCTTGGTCTTTTGGCGTACCTTTTTCATCTTTATTCTCTCCCTTTCCTTTCTGATCGTCTTTTTTATCTTGGTTAGGATTTTGTTTATTATTGCCTCCTCCGCCTTGATTTTGTTGCTTTTTCTTTGCCAGTGCCAAGTTTATTTTGGTATCCATATCCGAAGGATTTAGCTTCAATGCATTTTCATACGCTTTTATGGCTTCCTCGGTATTATTATTCTTATAGTGAGCGTTGCCCATATTATGGTAGGCTTTTGCTTTCAATGCTTTATCATCATTTTTTTCGATAGTTTGCTGATATTGGGCTACACTTTCTTTGTACTTCTTTTGTTCATAAAGCGCATTCCCAAGATTGTACTGAGCGGCCTTGTTGTTTTTTACGGCAGATAAAGCCTTTCTATACTGAATCTCGGCCTCTTCGTATTTATTGGATTGATATTTGGAATTTCCGCTTCGCAAATACTTATTGCCTTGTTTTTTCAAATCTTTATCTTGCGAAAAAGATGCAAAAGGCATTAAAACCATCATTAAAAGTAATGCCGTATTTTTTGTACCAAAACCTGTATCGGGAATCATAAATTCTATAAAAATTAATATTAATACAATCAATAAAAACCAATAAAAATAGCTATTATAAGATGAAAAATCAAATTCTTCAAACTCTTTGCCTTCCATTTTGGAAATTTCCGCCAATACATCTTCTACGATATCGGTTTGTTTTCCCAGTTGAAAAAAAGCCCCATTGCCAATCGAAGCAAGATTTTCAAGCATTTTTCGATTAAATGCCGTTTTTACTATTTCACCATTTTCGTCGCGTTTAAAATCATTTCCCATAGGAATAGGCGCACCTGCTTCTTCTCCCACACCTATTGAGAATACTCTCACCCCTGCCTTTTTTGCATTTTCAATAGCACTTTCGGCTTCTCCTTCGTTATCTTCTCCATCGGTCAATATTATTATAGCCTTGTGTTTGATATCTTTAGCGCCCAAGGTATTCATCGATAGATTTACCGCTTCCCCAATAGACGTACCCTGCGTAGGTATCGAACTCGTCTCAATCAATGGAAGCGACATTTTGATAGCACTATAATCTATGGTCAAAGGCACTTGTGTATAGGCATTTCCCGCAAAAATGATAAGTCCCACTCGATTTTGGTTCATTTTGTCTAGCAATTTGCTTACAAATAATTTTGCACGCTCTAGTCTATTGGGCTGAATATCTTGTGCCAGCATACTATTAGACACGTCCAAGAGTATCATTAGTTCTACCCCTTTGCCTTTCACTTTTTCTTTTTGGACGCCTACACGTGGATTGGACATACCTAAAATTAGAAATACAAATGCAATTAAATACAAAAATACCTTGATTTTTTTAATCAATTCATTTGATTTTGGAAAAATAATTTTTGAAATCTGGGGTTCAAAATACTGTTTCAAAGTCTTTTTGGACCACGAAAAATACCATATAGCAATTGCTACTAAGGGAATTATCCCAAAAAATAAATATAGAAAATTGGCATGCTGAAAATTTTGCATAATACTTATTTTTATGTTTCAATTTTTATACTGCAAAATTGCACAAAATATCCTAAAAAATATCATAAGATTTTTTAAAAAAACTTAATATGTTTCTAAATATAAGTAATTCCTTCGGGGAAAGGGGTATTTAAAAGTTCTTCCAAAATGGGCAATGTATTTTTATTTTCATAAATATCCAATTCTTCCGAATGCAAAATTACAATTCTATGATGTTGTAATTGATTGAAATACTGAATGTAATTATGATGAATTTGTTCCAAATAAAACGCATCGATGGTTTTTTCATACGTTCTACCTCGTTTGGCAATATTTTTCAATACCTTTTCGATAGATAAATGTACATAAATTGTCAAATCGGGTTTTGGAATTTGGGAAAACATAATATCAAAAAGTCTGCGGTAAAGCATCATTTCGTCGCCTTTTAGATTGATTGATGCAAAAACCAAGGATTTATAAAAAACAAAATCGCTTATAATTTTTTCTTGAAATAAATCATTATTGAGTGGCACATCTTTTAATTGATGATACCTCGATGCCAAAAAGGACAATTCGGCGGGAAACGAAAATTTATCTTTATCCAAATAAAAAGATTCTAAAAAAGGATTGTCCTCAAACTGTTCTAGCAAAAGTCTTGTTTGAAGCTTTGACGCAATTTCCTTAGCAAAAGTAGTTTTGCCCGCACCGATAACGCCTTCAAATGCAATATAATGATACAAATCGTTTCTTTTTTTATGGTTATCTAACTTCGTAGGTTTCGCCTTCTATAGCCAGCAATGTATTGTCAAAATATTGTTTGGTTTCGGACAATAGCAAGGATAAATCGGGATAGCGCGAAGAATAGTGCCCTATCATCAATTTTTTGACTTCGGCTTTTTTAGCAATAGTAGCGGCATCTTTTGTAGTACTATGCTTGGTAAAAATAGCACGTTCTATTTCTTTTTCCAAAAATGTAGCCTCGTGATATAACAAATCTACGCCTTTTACAATAGGAATAACAGGCTCAAAATAAATGGTATCGCTACAATATGCAAATGTTTTTGGTGCCTGTGGCGATGTCGTCAAATCTTCGTTAGGAATCACCGTGCCATTCTCAAGTATCAAATCGTCTCCATTTTTAATCCCCGCAATTTTAGAAATGGGAATTTGATATTCTTCAATTTTATCTTTAATAATATTTCGTTTTTTAGGCTGCTCTTCAAATAAATAGCCACTGGTATCCACTTTGTGCAAAAGCGGAATGGTACGAACTTTTACTTTTGAATCTTCATATACTATGCTAGACACATTTGCTTCAAAAACAATATAGGTAATATCAAACCTCAAAATTGTTTGAGAATACATGCATTGCAATTCTATAATTTCTTTTAATCCTTTTGGACCAATTACACTCAAAGGCTCTTCTCTATTGGACATACTCATAGTGGTGAGCAATCCCAAAAGCCCCAAATAATGATCGCCATGCAAATGAGAAATAAAAATAGCACGAATTCTTGAACGCGCTATATGGTATCGATTGAGCTGAAATTGGGTTCCTTCTCCACAATCTATCATATAATAATCATTCTCCACATCCAAAATTTGGCTGGAAGGATGTCTATCATGAGCAGGAGATGCGCTATTGCTACCTAATATTGTTACTTTCAAGAATTAATTTTTTTTTGATTAAAGTCCAAAATGCATGGATAAAAACCCGTAAGGGATTATTTGATTATTGGTCAATTCATTTTTCATTAAATTGAACTTAATTCCTGTAACGATATAAGAATTTTCGGATAATTCGGATTTGTATCCGCCTCCAATATAGGCATTAAAAAAGAATTTATCACCTGAACTCCCATATACAGAATAGGTTCCATAAGTTGCATTTCCTTCCACTTGTAAAAATAAAGGTTCGAATGGATAAATTCGCATAATAGGTCCTAATTCAAAAAACTGATAGGCATAATTGCCAAACGTGCCATAATATGAATAACCTGTCAAAATTCCTCCTTCAAAATTCTCTGTCAATACATAAGTTACTTGTGGTTTTATGCTTAAATAAAGTCCAACTGACCTATCGGGAAATGCTACTGAACTCAATCCAAACTCACCCCCCAATCTTAAATTTTTTCTAAACTCTGAAATCGAAGCTACTTTTGATTCGCTATTCTGAACCGTCTCCGAATTCCAATCTTCTACTTTTACCTTTGGTTCTTCCTTGGTATCATCTTGAGCCGATAAATTAAAAACAAACAAGAGATTCAATAAAAGAATTATAATTTTGCAATTCATGACACTTAATTTTAGTTCACAAATTTATAAAATTGTTTTCAATCAAGTTGTAAAATTATTAGAAATATGGATTTTTTGAGTAGAAGCGAATTGCTCGTAGGCAAAGAAGGTATAGCAAAATTAAACAATGCGCACATTATGATTGTAGGATTGGGGGGTGTAGGAAGCTATGCTGCCGAGGCTATTGCTAGAGCAGGTGTAGGAACAATGACTATTGTAGACGGCGATGTGGTACAAGAATCCAATATCAATAGACAATTGCCCGCATTATACAGTCAAATCAATCGTTCGAAAGTAGAAATTATGGCCGAACGTATCAAAGATATTAACCCCGAAATTAAACTAAACATTATCAATAAATTTTTGATGCCCGAAGATATCGACACGGTAATTCCTTCCGATTTGACGTATTTGATGGACTGTATCGACTCTATTACTCCCAAAATTATGATAATCACCTACTGCAAACGAAACAAAATCAAATTTATTTCCAGTATGGGTGCAGGCGGCAAAACCGATCCTTCAAAAATAAAAATAGTAGATATAAACGAAACTCGAGACTGTTTTTTTTCAAGGGATATTCGAAAAAGGCTTAGAAGTATGAAATACAACTACGGAATAAAAGTGGTATATTCGGACGAAGTGGTGGACAAATCGGCAATGGCACTCAGCCCCGACACCATGTTCAAAAAATCGTTTTATGGAACTATTTCTTATATGCCTGCTATGTTTGGTCTTACTATGGCTAGCTATGTTATTCGAAAAATTGTAAAAGGAAATTGAAATTTGCTACAATTCATCATTTATCCCAAAATAAATGATTTTGGACGTTTCTAAATTTATTTGAAGCGTAATTTTAAAAATTTCTTTATCGGCATTGAGCATTGCTTTGGCTTGCAACAAATTGTTTTTGGGGTCCAATTTAAATCCATCAAAAGAATAATCCTCTATCTTGTTTGTAGCCATTATAGTAGCGGCTATTTGATTGAGTTCTAACAATTTTTCTTTAGGCAACAATTCCGTATTAACATACCCAAGATTGGCTTCCATATTCGATTTTAAAAAATTATCGATAAAAAGTGCCGAAGTGTTCATAGCGGCTTTGTAATATGGAATTTGGGATGTGGCGTATTGAAATGTTTTTTCATCTGTAGGGTGCTTTATCGTTACATTGATGTATTTCACACCTTCTTTTTTAATTTTTTCTAATGCATTGTCATAAAAAGTAACCAAAGCGACAGACGCAAAATATTCCAACTCTAAATTATACGCTTTTTTAAATTCATAGTTTAAATTCAGCGATTCATTATCTACATCGTAGTTCGTTTTATCTACTTTCAATACATCTACTACTGCTTTGTTGCCCGCTTCATATTCTTTTACTTTGCATGAATACGACATCAAAAACAAAAACATCAATACAATACTAAAAACCTTCATAACTTCAAATTTGATTTAAAAATTTATAGCCAAAAACTTCATACGGCTATAAAAGAAAACAAAAATAGCACGTTTTTATTACTTTTAGAGTATAATATTCATTCAAAAAATGAAAAATTG
>CAZUUI010000137.1:0-5521 GCA_964622955.1 uncultured Chitinophagaceae bacterium
TCATCATTGCGCCTTCTTGTTCCGCTCTTACCATCGTTACAGAGCTTATAATTAATATGAATGTCATTATACTTACAAATACCAAAGGTAAATCTTTAAAATGATCTAAACCTGGTATAGGGATAGAACTAAATACTTTTGATGCTTTTGGCCAAGCATCAGAATTAGTCATTCTTAAAGAGGCATAAGAAACCAAGAAAGCTACAAATGTAAAGGTATCCGAAATAAGGAAATACCACATCATTAATTTTCCGTAGCTAGCCTTCATTGGCTCTACACCACCATTCCATGAACTCTTGTCTAAAGTTGTTGATTGTGCTGACATATTAAACTATTTATATATAACAAATTTAAAAAATAAATAAATAAAAACCCATACTATTCCTATAAAATGCCAATATTGAGTTAACATATCAAAATGTAATTTGATATCTTGACTATTTTTATATGATTTTTGAGTATAAGATAAAGTTAAAATTAAAAATAAAATAAAAATCCCTAAAATGTAATGAAATCCATGAAATCCTGAAATAACATAAATATAAGATCCTGAAGGATTTCCATTTAATAAAACATTGTTTGCTATTAATTCATTCCATCCAAGAAACTGTAAGATAACAAAAAATATCGAAAAAACTAAAGAAATAAATGAATATAATTTGAATTTTGAAATAACTTCTTTTTCTACAGCTTTTGAAGCTAATTGCATAGAAATACTAGAAAGAACAATTATAAACGAACTATAAAAAAATAAATTCGGAAGTAAAACGGGTTCCCAATGTTTAAAATCACCTTTTTTTACAATTAATGCACTAGCTAAAGCAGTAAATAACATTATCATACTACCCATACCTAGGTACAAAGCAAACATCTTTGGATGTATTTTAAAATTTGTCGAAGAAGAATTTAATGTTATACTCATTTGTTATAAAAAAATTGAAATTAAAAAAATAAGTAAATAACCAAAAGAATAGAACATAAGTTTTTTAGCTTCAGAATCTACAGCATTTTTAAATAATTTAAATGCCTGATAAGAAAAAACCAAAGACGACAATAAGATTATTGAAGAACCAACAATACCAATATTCTTTTGTATAAATGGATAAATTGTTAAAGGTATTAACATTAACGTATACATCAAAATTATTACGGTAGAAGTCTTACTTTTTCCATCTTTAGAAGGTAGTAACATTATACCAGCTCTTTTATAGTCTTCATAACTTACCCAAGCAATTGACCAAAAGTGTGGAAACTGCCAAAAAAATTGTACGAGAAATAACCAAATAGCATTTTTATCCAATGTATTAGTTGCTGCAACATAACCTAATAATGGAGGTAATGCGCCAGGAATTGCACCTACAAAAACAGCTATTGAAGAAATTTTCTTCAATGGAGTATAAAAAAAACCATACAACAACAAAGATAGAGCCGATAATAATGCTGTTGTTGTATTAAAAACCATAGCTAATATCGATAAACCAGAAAAAGCTGTAATACCAATAAACAAAATCACCTCCATTCCACCTAATTTATTAGTAGGTAACGGTCTATTTTGAGTACGTAACATTAATTTATCAGTTTCTTTCTCTATATACTGATTTATTGCATTTGATGAGAATGTAACCAAGCTCCCGCCTATAGCTAAAAAAAATAATTTATAGATGTCAAAATTTAACTTAGATCCAAATAAATAACCAATTACTGAAGAAAAAACAACCAACATTGATAGTCTAAACTTTAACAATACAATATATTGACTTGTTTTCTTTAAAAGAGAATTAGAAAAATTAGATAATACTAACTTCATTTATTTATATCTACAAATTAATATTAATGAGCTTCTTCACCAGCTTCTAGTGGTAAATGCTGTGGTCTATAGTCAGTGTCACCATACCCTGTAGAATAATCATAAGGCCATCTATGTACTTCAGGTATATCTCCTGGCCAGTTACCATGAAAATGTTCAGAAGGAGTAGTCCACTCTAAAGTATTGGATTCCCAAGGATTAATATTATCTTCTGTCATTTTACGACCTTTCAAAGCTGAGTAGAAAATATTTATTACAAATAATATTTGTAATAAAAAAGCAATTATTGCAAATATTGAGATGAATTTACTTACATCTTCAAAAATATTAAATGTTTGAAAATTAGAATACGTATAATATCTTCTAGGTAAACTTAACATAAAATGCATTGGAATAAATATAGCATATGCTGAAATTATAGTACCATAAAAATGTATATAACCAAGTGTATCATTTAAAAAACGACCAAACATCTTCGGAAACCAGTGATAAACACCTGCAAACATTGCAAAAAATGCAGCTACACCCATTACTATATGAAAGTGTGCAACAACAAAATATGTATCATGAAGAGGGATATCAATTGCTGAATTTCCCAAAAAGATACCTGTAAGACCTCCTGATATAAATAATGATACAAATCCTAGTGCAAACATCATTGCTGGTGTTAGTCTTAAATTACCTTTCCAGATAGTTGTTAACCAGTTAAATACTTTTACAGCTGATGGAACAGCAATCATCAAAGTGAAAATAACAAAAATTGAGCCAATGAATGGATTCATTCCTGTAACATACATATGATGTGCCCAAACTAAAAATCCTAATAAAACAATAACTCCAAGAGCGTATACCATAGCTCTATACCCAAAAACAGGTTTTCTACTATTCACAGATAAAATTTCAGACACTAACCCCATTGCTGGTAAGATTATAATATAAACTTCTGGATGACCTAAGAACCAAAAAAGATGCTGATAAAGAATAGGAGAACCTCCTTTATAATCTTGTAAATTACCTCCAACAACAATATCTGATAAATAAAAAGACGTATCAAAAATTCTATCAAATTCTAATAATAAAGCAGCACTTAACAAAGGAGGAAAAGCTAAAATACCTAAAATTGCTGTAAACATTAATGCCCATACAGGTAAAGGTAATTTCCACATACCCATTCCTTTTGTTCTCATATTAAGTATAGTTGCTACATAGTTCAATCCTCCTAATAAAGATGAAACGATAAACAATGCCATACTAAAAAACCATAAATCGGTACCTAAACCACTTCCTAAGTTTACGGCTGTATTTCGCATTCCATTTAATGGTGGATACATCGTCCAACCACCAGAAGCAGCTCCTGTTTGTACAAACAAAGAACTTAACATCAGTAATCCTGAGAAGAAAAAGAACCAATATGATAACATATTCATGAATGGTGATGCCATATCTCTAGCACCAATTTGATATGGTATTAATAAATTAGCAAATGTTCCACTTAAACCTGCTGTTAGTACAAAAAATACCAAAATAGTACCATGCATTGTGACTAAAGAATAATAAAATTCATTTGTAATTTTCCCCCCTTCAGCCCATTTACCTAATAATGTTTCTAAAAAAGGAAAGGTTTCATTTGGCCACCCCAATTGCAATCTAAATATAACTGATAATAACGCGCCTACTATTGACCAAAAAATTCCAGTAAACAAAAATTGTTTAGCTATCATTTTATGATCTTGACTAAAAATATATTTTGTTAAAAATGTTTCCTCGTGATGATGATCGTGCATATTATGAGAATTTACTGTATGTTCCATATTTAAAATATTTTCCAATTAACTTAATTTCTTAGATAAATAATTATTTTTTTACTAATTTATCTTTAATAGTTTCATAATGAGGTTTCTGTGATGACATCCACATTTTGAACTCTTCTTTACTTTCTACTTTTACATTCATTTGCATTCCATAGTGAGATTTTCCACAAAGCTCAGCACAAGCAAGCTCATAAGAAAACTTATTAAATCTAGGTTCAGAGGTTTCAGGATCATTTGCACTCCAAAAAGGATTTGACTTTAACTCTTCTCTTGTTTCATCATTCGTTGTTGTAGGTGTAAAACCTATACCTGTAGGAACACCTGGAACACAATCCATTTTTAACCTAAAATGAGGTAAATAAAAACTATGTAATACATCTAAAGCATGTAAATTAAAATACACAGGTTTATTTTTTATCAAATGTATCTCTGATGCAAAAAAATCATCATGACTAGCTGGATCATTCCAATCTATTCCAAGTTCATTTTCAGGTGATATAAATTCTTTAGAGATTACTCTTCTTCCAAATTTACCATCAGGTCCTGGATATCTTACAATCCAATTAAACTGTTTTCCAGTAACTTCAATTTGCATTTCATTTGCATTTCTTTCTTTTTTATTTGGAAATACTTGATACCAAGTATTTAATCCCATTACTACTAAAACAGTCATTGCAAGCGCTGGAACGGATGTCCAAATAATTTCAAGACTACCACTATGAGCAAAAAAGGTAGCTTTTCTATTTTTTCTACTTCTATACATCCAAACAAAGGCAAACAAAGCTATGTGACAAATAATAAATACAACACCTGTAATTACAGCAGTTACATAAAATAGATTATCTATTTGAACACCAAAATTAGAAGCTGCTTCTGGCAATGAAGCATAAGCTAAAGATTTAAATGAATAAGCAAAACCACCTAAAAACAAAACTCCGAATAATGTAAATAAGGTAGCATTCGTTTTACTTAATTTAAAATAGTTTAATTCTTTACCTTTATGTTCTCTTACTTTTTCTACAATACGAGCAAATAGTAATATAACGGTATAAAATAAAACAATTACAGCAAGGGTTAAAATTATATTAAACATTTCTTAAGATTTTACTATTCTATAATTTATTAATATTGATGATTTAAACTTTCATCTAAGAATGGGTTGTTTGTAGGAACTATTCTATGTCTACTCAATACTGATAAAACAGTATAAAAGAACAATCCTAAAAAACCTAAAAAGATAAATGCCTCAGTTATACCCAAAGACGCATAAGTTTGAACCGATTCATGATGTGTATCATGCTTTGATTCACTTGTAGCATCAGTATTATGACCTTCAGATACATGAGCTGTTGATGAAGCATGTTTATCAACAGTATGATGATCTTCAGAACTTGATTCATGATGTATTGGGAAATTTGGCTCTGGCATTACCATTAAATAAAAATCAAAATAATGACCTATAATTAATATAACAGCAGCAATATTCATCAACCAAAAATTTCTTTTTGCTTTTCTCTTTACAAAAAATAAAAAAGGAAACGCAAAGTTTATAATTAAAGTTACAAAAAATAATACTTTAAATAATGGAACTTGAAATCTTTTATAAAAATACATTGTATCTTCTGGAATATTTCCATACCATATTAACATATATTGACTAAACCAAAGGTATGTATAAAATACACTAAAGCCAAACAATAACATTGAAAGATTATGTAAATGATTTTCATTAACATTAACTAAATGACCTTTATATTTCAAATATGTAACTACTAATATAGCCATAGATAGAAAACCACACATATAACTTGCAAAATTATACCAACCAAATAGTGTTGAATACCAATGTGGATCCAAAGACATTACTGCTAACCATGAAAAAATTGAAGTAGAAACTCCAAAA
>CAZUUI010000137.1:5531-5806 GCA_964622955.1 uncultured Chitinophagaceae bacterium
AATGTATGCTGCTGATTTATATTTACTTTTTTGATTGTAAGCAATTTGATTTGAAGCATTATCTTCATTTAATGAATGTCTTCTCATCATTACTACTCCAAACATCCACAAAGCATAAAAAAACAAAGAAATTCCTGTAAAAGTATACTTATTTAAGAACGCTACTTTATCGCCTACTATTGTATCAGATGCAGGAGCATGTGTCCAATGATGATACAAAGAATGCCAATCAAACCACATACCTATAATTATTAACAAAAAGAATACAAAAGTAA
>CAZUUI010000138.1:0-5783 GCA_964622955.1 uncultured Chitinophagaceae bacterium
AAAGTAATCATTTACAATACCAACGGCTCTATATATAAAACATTATATACAGGAATTGCACCTAATGGGATATTGGAGAATTAAAAATTAAACAATATATTCCTAAAAAATCTCTTTAGCTATTCGAAGCGATTCTTCAAAAGCTTTTAGATTGAAATCTGGTTGAAATTGTTTTCGGAAGAAATTGACAAAATACTCGGTAGCCAAATTTCCTACAAGGGTATCGCCGCTCATAGGACAGCCTCCTAGCCCACCAATTGCTACATCAAATCTTCTACAACCGCTTTTGTATGCCGCACGTACTTTGGGCAACCAATTATACGAGGCACTGTGTAGATGCGCTCCAAATTCAAGATGTGGATACGACGTATTTAATTCTTGAAATACAGAGCCAATGATTTCGGGGCTTGCGAGTCCAACTGTATCAGAAATAGAAAAGGTTTCTACGCCTAAATCGGCTATTTTTGCAACCCACTCGCCTATCAATTTTTCATCAAAAAAATCGCCATAAGGATTGCCAAATCCCATAGAAATATAAACGGTCAGTTTTTTTCCACTAGCTTGCGCTATGGATTGAATCTCTTTTACACGTTCAAAGCTTTCGGCTATTGAGGAATTAGCGTTTCGTTTTTGGAATGTTTCGGAAATACTAAATGGAAATCCCATGTGTGTTATAATATCATACGCAGATGCATCAATAGCACCTCTGGCATTGACCACTATGGCCAATAATTCTGATTTTGACTTAGAAATATCAAGAGCCTTTACTACTTCATGCGTATCGGCCATCTGAGGAATCAAACGAGGCGATACAAAACTCCCAAAATCGATTATATCAAATCCCACATTGAGCAAGGATTGAATATATTCAATCTTTTTTTCGGTAGGAATTAATTTATGAATGCCTTGCATGGCATCTCTAGGGCATTCTACAAATTTAATCATTAGAATCCAATTAAAGTGAAGTAAAACATGAAGAGCCTTTTAGGCTATACGTCAACTATTTTGTAGCGGTAGCTTCTGCGCCTGTTCTGTAAATTTGAGCCATTTGAGCTTCTTGACTGTTTGGAAAATCACTTTCGATTTTATCAAACATTTCTTTTGCTTTTTCGCTATTTTTTTGAGACATAAAAGCTTTACCAGCCAATAAAATCAATTTAGGAGCTAATGCTGGATTTTTAGTTGCATTTGCCGCTTTTTCGTAATATTCAAGCGCTTCGGTCATATTTTTCTTTTCAGAATATGCACCTGCTAAGCTACTATACGCTACGGCTTGCATTTCGGTTACATCCGTTGAATATCCTTTCAAATCTTCAATAGCTTTGTCGTATTGTCCTAAATTCAACTTACAAATTCCTGCATACAATTTAGCTATTTTTTTAGCATTAGTAAAACTATAATTATCTTTGATATAATCAAAACCTTTGTTTTTGCCTTCTCCTTTCAAAGCCATTTCAAAATTTCCTTGTTCAAATTGAAATTGAGCCATATACATAGCGGCTTGTGCTTCTTCTTCTTGTTGTGGCAAATAATATGCAATGGCATAATATGCTAAACCAATAATAGCAACTATTGTGCCCAAAGCAATGAGAATAGGTTTTTGTTTTTCGTTATATAATTTTATAATTTTGTCTACTGTTGAATTCTGATTCATTCTATTTTATTTTTTAGTTATTTTTAATTTTTACAATATTACGTTTTTTTAATTATAAGGTTCCGTCATAAATGGATAATCTTGTTGCACATAGATATCTTTGTACAATTCGCTATCATCTGGCAACGGTGAATTTTCCGAAAATTCTACACACTCGTCTACTATTTGCTTAACTTTATCGTTAATTGCATCTATTTGTTTTTGAGTTGCGTATTTATTTTTAAGGATAGTAGCCAAAGTGGTTTCAATAGGGTCAATGCTCATATATTCCGCTACTTCTTCTTTGGTTCTATATTTTTGTGGATCACTCATTGAGTGTCCTTTGTATCGATACGTTTCAATATTCAAGTAAGTAGGACCGTCGCCTTTTCTAGCTCTAGCTGCTGCTTCTTCCAATGCAAAATGTACATCTTCTGGCTTCATACCGTTCACCGTAAAACTTGGCATTTCATAAGACAATCCAATTTTAGATAAATCCGCAACATTAGACGTTCTTTCTACAGAAGTACCCATTGCATATCCATTATTTTCACAAATAAAAATAACAGGCAATTTCCACAACATAGCCAAATTAAATGTTTCGTGCAAAATACCTTGACGCGCAGCTCCATCACCAAACATAGATACCGTTACACGGTCATTTCCGTTGTATTTATCGGCAAAAGCGATTCCGCCGCCCATTCCTATTTGACCTCCTACAATACCATGACCTCCAAAAAAACGATGTTCTTTTGAAAAATAGTGCATACTTCCACCTTTTCCTTTGGTACTTCCCGTAGCTTTTCCATACAATTCTGCCATAGCCGCATTAGGCGAAATGCCTTTCATAATAGCCAATCCATGGTCTCTGTAGGCTGTAATCAAATTATCATCGGGACGAAGTGCACTTTTGAGTCCAGCGGCCACTGCTTCTTGTCCAATATATAAGTGACAAAATCCTCTAATCTTTTGCAAACCATACATTTGGCCTGCTTTTTCCTCAAATTTACGAAGGAGTAGCATTAATTCGTACCACTCGATATAAGTTTCTTTTTTTATCTTTGCGCTTGCCATAATTTTCTAAAATTGTCTGCAAAATTATAATTTTTATTTCTTTTATCTGAAAAAATTGTGTTTTTAAGCAATATAAAATTTTTTAACTTCAAAAACCATAGCCAAAAAGCCTTTGCTTTTACAAAAAAAGTCAATGTTTTCTATGGAAAAAATGGAAAAGGTAAGACGAATATTTTGGATGCCATATTTTATTTGACCAGCTCCAAAAGCCTTTTAAATTTTACTGATTCACAGCTCATAAAACACGACGAGTCCTTTTTTAGAATTGAAGGTGCCATCGAAAAAAATGGCAAAAAAAATGATATAGTAATCAAATATAAACCTCAATCAAAAAGCATAGAACTCAATGAAGTTAAATTTAAAAAAAATACGGAATTCTTTGGTAATTTTCCTTTGGTGTATGCATTGCCTCAAGACATTTTTTTGCTTGTAGGTGGCAGCGAAGAACGACGAAAATTAATGGATTATACATTGTCCATAATTGACACGGTTTATTTGGAAAAATTGATGATATACAATAAATATCTTGAACAACGCAATGCTTTGCTCAAAAAAGAATTGCAAGACATTAGTTTATTCGATTTTTACAATCAACAATTGGAATTAAATGGTTATTATATTTTTGAAAAACGAAAAGTACTTTTTGAAACATTGATTCCAAAAATTGAAAATTGGTATGCGATATTATCGGACAAACAAGAAAAAATAGCCATAAATTACAAAAGTCAGTTGATAGAGGCTAGCTTTTCACAACTTTTTAAACAATCTTTTGAAAAAGATAAAATCCTAAAACGAACTACAAGTGGTATTCACAAGGATGATTGGGTACTTGAAATAGCCGAATTGGATCTAAAAAAGGCAGGAAGTCAAGGTCAGCAAAAAAGTCTATTGTATGCACTTCGATTGGCGCAAGCGGAATGGATTTCGTCACATATTTCCCAACAAGTTTTGTTTATAATTGATGATTTTTCGGACAAACTCGATGAAAAAAGACATCAAAAACTACAAGAGATCATTAATGAAGCTTCTTTTGTAAGTCAATGGTTCTTGACCGATACCGACAAAAATCAGTTTGATTATATAAAAGAAATTGAGCTATTTGAAATTTAGATATCAATTCTATCTTAATCTCGTTTCAATTCAAATTTCTCAATTTTATTGTACAAATGCGATCGCTGAATATCATTTTCATCGGCTGTTTTACTTACATTCCAGCTGTATTTATTCAATTTATATTCAATAAATTCCTTTTCGATAAATTCTTTAAATTCTTGAAACTTATCAAATTTATCAAATAAATCATTGTATTTAATGTTGGATTGAGTACCATGCTTCATAGCAAATTGCTCTACTTCTTCTTCTGTAATTTTGCTAGGACTAAGAATAATCAATCGTTCGATCACATTTTTTAATTCTCTAATATTACCCGTCCAATCATATTCTTGAAGCATTTTAAAAGCTTTGGGAGTAATTACTTTTTTGGGCATATTATATTCTTCGCATATTTCTGAACAAAATTTATCTGCGAGCATTGGAATGTCATCTTTTCGTTCATTTAAAGTAGGCACATGAATTAAAATGACACTCAGACGATGATAAAGATCCATTCTAAATTTACCTTCGGCAATTTCTTTGTCCAATTTTTTGTTGGTAGCTGCTATAACTCTCACATCTACTTTTACTTCTTTTTCGCCACCTACTTTGGTTATTTTCCCTTCTTGCAATGCTCTCAAAACTTTTGCCTGAGCTGCCAAATCCATATCCCCTATCTCATCTAGGAATAAAGTACCTCCATTGGCTTGTTCAAATTTCCCTAATCGTTGTTTGATAGCAGACGTAAACGACCCTTTTTCGTGCCCAAACAATTCACTCTCAATTAATTCGCTAGGAATAGCCGCACAATTCAACTCAATGAAAGGGCCTTTGGCTCTGTGACTATTCTGGTGAATCCATTGCGCAACCAACTCTTTTCCTGTACCATTTTCACCTGTAATCAATACTCTAGCCTCGGTAGGAGCAACTTTTAATATAGTTTCTTTGATTTTTGTAATACTGTTGCTCTCTCCGATTATATCTTTTGAACGCTGAATTTTACTTTTAAGAATTTTCGTTTCTTCACGCAATTCTTTTACATCCAAAGCATTTTTGATAGTTATCAATAATTTATTTAAATCAGGTGGTTTGGGAATATAATCAAATGCACCTTTTTTTACGGCTTCTATGGCTGTATCTACATTGCCATGCCCCGAAATCATGATAAATTTAATATCAGGATATAACTGCATAGCTTTTTCCAGTACTTCCATACCATCTACTTTTGGCATTTTGATATCACAAAGCACCAAATCAAACTCTTCATTTTTAAGCGTTTTTAAGGCATCTTCACCATCTACAGCGGTTTCTATTTCATATTTTTCAAATTCAAGAATTTCTTTGAGGGAATTTCTTACGCTGCTTTCATCGTCTACTATTAATATTCTAGGCATATTATATGAATTTATAAAAAATTAAAACGTACTATTAGGAGTGAATTTTGTAGGAACCCAATTTAATATTCGATTCCAACGAATGGTATTTTTCAAATTATCCCAACTTGTGAGCAATATTAACGGACGACCTACAATATGATCTTCAGGTACAAATCCCCAAGATCTTGAATCTTGTGAATTGTGTCTATTATCTCCCATCATAAAATAATAATCCATTTTGAATGTATATGAGTTAGACTCTACACCATTTATATAAAATTTTCCATCTCGTTTTTCAAATTTATTTCCTTCATAAATTCCAATAACTCTTTCATACATAGCTATATTCTGTGGAGTAAGAGATACCGTTACACCTTTTTTGGGAATTGTAATTGGCCCATAATTGTCTACAGACCACTTATAATTTGCTTTATCATGAGGAAACATAAAGTTTGAAGAATCAGGTGACGGATATATAATCTCTGTTGCTGAAATCATATATTTGAACTTTCTTATTTGTTCAATTTTTTCAAAATCGGTATGAACCACAAAAGAATCTATTGCTACTTGCGTATAATTAAATTGATCCACATTTACATCCATTTCGA
>CAZUUI010000139.1:0-5751 GCA_964622955.1 uncultured Chitinophagaceae bacterium
AATAATTTCAATGCCAAATTTTTCGGCAAACTTGCTGTCGCGTTCATCTTCGGCTGGTACCGCCATAATGGCGCCCGTTCCGTAGCCCATCAATACATATTCGGCTATATAAATTGGCAATTTTTTGCCATTAAAAGGATGAACCGCATAGGCTCCTGTAAAAGCACCGGTCACTTTTTTCTCTGCCTGACGGTCTATATCGTTTCGCGATTTGCAATAGGTCAAATAAGCCTCTATTTCTGCTTTGCACGCTTCGGTTGTAATCTCCGACACTAAAGGATGTTCGGGAGCAATAACCATAAACGTACTTCCAAAAATAGTATCGGGACGGGTAGTGAATACTCGCAAGGATTGCGTATGATTTTCGATAGCAAAATCGACCAAAGCACCTTCGCTTTTTCCTATCCAGTTTCGTTGCATTTCCTTCAAAGAAGGCGAAAAATCTACCATTTCAAGATTGTTCAACAATCTATCGGCATACGCCGAAATTCTCAAAAACCATTGGCGCATTTGTTTTTTTACTACAGGATGTCCGCCACGCTCGCTGCGCCCATTGATCACTTCATCATTGGCAAGAACCGTACCTAAAGCCTCGCACCAGTTAACCTCGGCATAATCTACATAAGCTAGACGATAGCCCATCAAAATATCGCTTTTTTCTTTTTCTGAGAAAGCCTTCCAATCTTCAGCTGAAAACGCAGGAATTTCTTTATTGGTAAAAGCGGTATTGTCATGATTTCCATGTGCTTCAAAATGCTTTATCAATACATCTATCGAATACGCACGCTTATTTTCATAACAATAAATAGAGCCAAACAATTCTAAAAATATCCATTGTGTCCATTTGAAATAATTAGGATCGCTGGTAACTACTTCTCTATCCCAATCGTAGTTGTAGCCTATATTTTCTATTTGTTTTTTGTAGGTAGCTATGTTCTTGTCGGTAGCCTCTTTTGGGTGAATGCCTGTCTCTATAGCATACTGCTCTGTAGGCAGTCCAAAACTATCAAATCCCATAGGATGCAATACATTGAAACCTTGCATACGCTTATATCTAGCATAAATATCGCTGGCTACATAGCCCAGCGGGTGTCCTACGTGCAATCCCGCGCCACTCGGATACGGAAACATGTCTAGCACATAACATTTAGGCTTGGTCGTATCATTGGATACTTGATATACTCGCTGCTCTTTCCAAAAAGCCTTAGCCTTTTGGTCTATTTCATTGACTCGATATTGCATATTTAGAGAAATTTCTGACAAACGGCAAAAATAAGAAAAAATAAGATTCTTTTGTGTTTTAATTTAAAAACAAATATTTTTGCCTTAAATTCTCAAAAATGTCTCAAAAAATAACGATAAGCGCTTTAGTTCAAGCCAATTTGGAACAAACATGGAACTGCTACACACTCCCTACTCATATTACGCAATGGAATTTTGCCGATCCAAGCTGGCATTGTCCCCGTGCCGAAAATGACCTTCAAGTAGGGGGCAAATATACCGCGCGTATGGAAGCAAAAGACGGTAGTTTTGGATTTGATTTTGAAGGAATATACAACAAAGTGGTATTGAACAAAGAATTGTCTTATCATCTTGGTGCAGAATTGGGCGAAGGAAGGGAAGTAACCACCCATTTTGAACCTCAAGGTGATTCCACATTGGTTACTACAATTTTTGACCCCGAAAATGAAAATCCAGTAGAAATGCAAAAAACAGGCTGGCAGATGATTTTGGATAATTTTAAAAAGTATGTTGAGTCTATTTAAATACTTAAATTTGAGATTAAGTCTATTCTACATTTTACACCAATGAAAAATATACTTTACGTATTTTTAGGAAGTGGTTTGGGCGGTACATTTAGGTATGCATTGAGCCTGATGATGCCTCAATTATACGCTGGAAAATTTCCGTTATCTACCTTTATATCAAATATATTTGCTTGTTTTATATTAGGAATTGCCGTAGGAGCTATCGAACAAAAAATATCAAATGTTGATTTTTTTCGATTGTTTGTAATTATTGGTATTTGTGGTGGTTTTAGTACATTTTCTTCTCTATCATTTGAAATGATTCGATTGTCCGAACAGCGAGAATTTGCAGTTAGTTTGATTTATATTACCGCTAGTTTTATATGCAGTGTTATTCTAATTTATGCAGGTATATCCCTTGGCAACAAATTAGCCTAAAATTCATTAGAATACATTACCTTTGCATTCCATTAATTTTTTAGCATGACCCAATTATCAGGACTTGAACCTTTAAACATTTCAAAAGAAACCAATTTTGTCAATATTGGCGAGCGAACCAATGTAACAGGTTCTGCCAAATTTTTGAAAATGATAAAAGAAGAGCGTTTTGAAGATGCACTTTCTGTAGCACGCGAACAAGTAGAAGGCGGTGCACAAGTTTTGGACGTGAATATGGACGAGGCTATGATTGATGGCAAAAAAGCTATGGTGCAATTTCTACACCTCATTGCTTCTGAACCCGATATTGCTCGAATTCCTATAATGATAGACAGCAGCAAATGGGAAATTCTGGAAGCAGGGCTTAAATGTATTCAAGGGAAAGGTATTGTCAATAGTATTTCCCTAAAAAATGGCGAAGAAGAGTTTTTGTATCAAGCTTCGCAAATAAAAAAATATGGTGCGGCTGTTATTGTTATGGCTTTTGACGAATTGGGACAAGCCGATACGTATCAAAAAAGAATTGATATTTGCAAGCGTAGCTATGATTTATTGACTTCAAAAATTGGATTCAATCCCGATGACATTATTTTCGACCCCAATATTTTTCCAGTAGGCACAGGCATTGAAGAACACAAAAATTATGCATTGGATTTTTTCAAAGCTACCCAATGGATAAAAGAAAATTTGCCCGGTGCCAAAGTAAGTGGCGGCGTCAGCAATGTTTCCTTTTCATTTAGAGGCAATAATACCGTGCGTGAGGCTATGCACTCGGCATTTTTGTATCATGCTATCCAGCATGGTATGGATATGGGAATTGTAAATCCTTCTATGCTAGAAGTGTATGACGATATAGACAAAGAACTTTTGCTACGAGTAGAAGACGTACTGCTCAATAGAACCGAAGATGCTACCGAACAGCTTCTGGACTATGCCGAACGTGTCAAAAACACGCATAAAGATACCACGAAAACAGAGGCAGACTGGCGAAAAGAATCGATAGAAGAACGACTCAAATACGCACTTGTAAAAGGCGTAGTGGACTATATAGAAGCCGATACTATGGAGGCATTGGAGAAATATGGCAAAGCCTTGCAAGTAATTGAACAACCGCTCATGCAGGGAATGAATGTAGTGGGCGATCTTTTTGGCAGGTGCAAAATGTTTTTGCCACAAGTTGTAAAAAGTGCTCGTGTGATGAAAAAATCCCTACCCGTGCTAGAACCGTACTTAAAAGCCGATGGGCAAGTGGGAAGCAGTGCAGGAAAAATTCTTTTGGCTACCGTAAAAGGCGATGTGCATGATATTGGTAAAAATATTGTGGGGATTGTGCTCCAATGCAACAATTTTGAAGTGATAGACCTTGGGGTAATGATTCCAAAAGAGCGCATTTTGGAAGAAGCTATCAAACATCAAGTAGATATAGTAGGATTGAGTGGATTGATTACACCGTCATTGGATGAAATGGTTCATGTAGCTCAGGCTTTTGAAAAAGCGGGGCTCAAAATCCCAATTCTTGTGGGAGGCGCTACCACTAGCGAAATTCATACGGCCGTAAAAATTGAACCCAACTACAGTGGCGTAACGCTTCACGTACTCGATGCTTCCAAAAGTGTACCCGTAGCTACTAAGCTTATCAGTACCGAAAAAACCAATTTTTCGAATGCACTCAAAGAACAATATCAAATTATACGTGAAAATTATGAGAAAAGAACTTCAAAAGTAACTCTTTTGCCTTTTGAAGAAGCCCAGCGCAATGCATTGGTATTGGATTGGGAACATTATCAAATTCCACGCCCAAAAGAAATTGGTATAGAAATTACCGAAAACTTGCCTATATCCGTGGTGCGCCCTTATATAGATTGGAGTCCATTTTTCAACTCATGGGAACTCAAAGGCACTTTTCCTCGAATTTTTGAAAACGAACGATACGGCGATGAAGCCAAAAAACTCTACGACGATGCCAATGCACTCCTAGACCAGCTCGCAAAAGATAGAATCTTGACCATAAACACTATTACGGGCATTTTCCCTTGTGAAAAACAAGAGGAAACCCTTACGCTCTATTCCAACGAATCTAAAAATTTGGAAATTGGCAAATTGCATTTTATGCGTCAGCAAGCACAAAAACAAGCAGGACAAAAAAACATCAGCTTGGTAGACTATATAGCTCCTTCGGGCGATTTTATAGGGCTTTTTGCCGTTACTGCAGGGCTAGACATCGAAGAATATTTGGAGCAATACAAAAAAAATCAAGACGACTACAGCGATATTTTGCTCAAAGCCGTAGCGGATAGATTGGCCGAAGCCACCACAGAATGGCTCCACGAAGAGACACGAAAAAACACGTGGGGCTATGCTCCAAACGAAAATTTGACAAACGAAGAACTCATTCAAGAAAAATATCAAGGCATCCGTCCAGCGCCTGGCTATGCAGCGTGCCCCGACCATACGGAGAAAAAAACCATTTGGAATATCCTAGAAATTGAAGAAAAAATAGGCATTAGCCTCACCGAAAATTACGCCATGTTTCCTACCGCTTCGGTTTGTGGATATTATTTTTCACATCCCGAAAGCAAATATATAGGCATTGGCAAAATAGGCGAAGATCAAATAGCGCATTTGGCAAAAGCAAAAGGCGTAGATATCGAAAGTCTTAAGAAATTTTTGAGACCCAACCTAGACTAAATCAATTATGGAATTAAAAAAATCCTTAGGACAGCATTTTTTGGTTCATGAAGAAATTCTTGACAACATTGTAGCCGAAATCCGAAAACAAGAACCCTTTGAAACCATGATAGAAATAGGACCGGGAATGGGAGCACTTACCCAAAAATTAATTGACAGCCAGTATCAAGATTATTTTTTGATAGAAATGGATGACCGTTTTGTGGTAGAACTACCCAAAAAATTTCCATATTTGCAAGGGCGAATTTTTCATACCGATGTACTCAAATTTGATTTCCAACAAATAAAAAGCAACCGCATTATGCTTGTAGGAAATTATCCCTATAACATCTCTACCCAAATTGTATTTTTGATACTCGAAAATTGCGAAAAAATAACCGATTCGGTAGGAATGTTTCAGAAAGAAGTAGCCATGCGCATAGCCTCAAAACATGGGAGCAAAGACTATGGCATCCTCAGCGTGCTGGCGCAGAGCATTTACGAAGTAGCCTATCTTTTTGATATACCTGCTACGGCCTTTGACCCACCGCCAAAAGTGGTTTCGGGCATAATATCAATGAAGCGAAGAGAAGAGCCACTGGCGCCCTATCACAATCTAAAAATAGTGGTAAAAGCGGCCTTCAACCAACGCCGAAAAACCCTCAACAATTCCCTAAAAGGACTCCAATTCAAAGATCCATCTTATTTAGATACTATCAAACACCTTCGTCCCGAACAACTTTCGGTTGAAGATTTTTGTAGATTGAGTTTGGGCTTGTAATATAAGTATTATATAAATTGCCAAAAGTTTTAAAAAAACTATTTTAGCCTTTTTAAGAATTATTCCAAAAAATTGATTTGTAGGGGAAGGTTCATTTGATTTTAGCTATCTTTGCAC
>CAZUUI010000140.1:0-5712 GCA_964622955.1 uncultured Chitinophagaceae bacterium
CCAAAAAGGACTATTCTTGCTTTTTGAAGCGTTTTCATTATGAGAAAACAGCGTTTTTTCTCCTAAATCGATTAATGTAAAACTTCCTGAATTTCCCTCGGCAATACTTCCCAGGTCTACTCCTAAATATTCCGCAGGATTTGTAGAAAATACGGAGATAATTTTGTCAATAGCCTTTTTGCCTAATTGGTTTAACGCTAGTAGAAAAGAGGTCTGAAGATTGATAATGCCAAAAGCCGCTAAGTCAAATTCCAAATGTTTTTCTTCTACCGTCCACGGCGTATGCTGCGAGTATACAAAATCAATAGTACCATCCAAAACAGCCTTGCACAAGGCTACGCGGTCTGTTTCGCTTCTCAATGGAGGATTTACTTTATAATTTGTATCAAAATCGAGGATTTTTTCATCATTCAATGCCAAATGAATGGAAGAAACGCCACATTTGATAGGATATTCTTTTTTTATTTCTCTAATATATTCAATACTTTCGGCTGAAGAAATATTTATAAGTGTAGGATATGTTTGAGTATATTGAGCCAAGGCAATCACTTCTTTGATAGCCAAAAGTTCGGCTTCTTTTGGAATGCCCTTGAACCCCGTCATCAATGAATACAAGCCTTGATTTACTTGTCCATTTTTTGTAAGTCTATTTTTTTCGGAATGAATAAGCATTTTGCCTCCAAAAGACTTGGAATAGTTGAGAGCATTGATAAGTGTATCCGAATCCATACCCGTTTCGTTCCCATTGGTAAAAGCTACCGCGCCCGATACATACATATCGTAAAGCTCTGCCATATTTTTTGGATTTTTTTTCTGTGTAATGCTTCCCACAGGCAATACTTTTACGAGGCCTTGATTTTTGCTTTTAAGGAAAAACACATCGGATTCATTTTCTATAAAATGATTCTCGTGAGGAAAATGGCAAATATGTGTAAAGCCACCCTTTGCAGCAGATTTTTCTAAAGAAGCCATATTTTCAGCAACCGAAAAATGAGGTTCGCCACTCTGTGCATTAAGGTCTATAAATCCTGTAGCAATGCATAATTCCTTGCCTTCTACAACCTTAAAATCAGCTTTGGGTTCAATATGCGAATCGATTTGTGTAATTTTCCCTTTGGAAAATTCTATATCTACAACCTTTTTATAATAGGTTGAACTAGGGTCTAAGACTGTAATGGATTTTAATAGAAATTGCATCTAAAGCACAAAGATAAATAAGATTTTAAGAATCAAATGGAAAATTATTTAAAATTTGACTATTTTTGCAAAAAAAAAATATGAACAAATTCACTTCCTTTGGAGAATTTTATCCCTATTACCTTATGGAACATAGAGAGCCACTCAATAGATTGTTTCATTATATGGGCAGTCTTTTGGTAATAGTAACACTTTGTTTGTTTTTGGTGTCTCGTATGCCCATTTTTTTATTCTTAATGCCAATTTTTGGCTATGGATTTGCATGGTTTGGACATTTCAAAATTGAGAAAAACCGTCCCGCTACATTTAAACATCCATTTTACAGTTTAGCATCTGATTTTGTAATGTTGTATCATTTTTTCACTTTTGAAATTGAAAAAAAAATAAAAGAAGCCGAAGAAAAAACAAAAACTCCTAATTAGGCTCCAAAAAATTCATCTTCATTAGACCTTTTTTTTTATCTTTGCCCAATAAGTAAAAATTATCATGGAGTTAGAAAAAAAAGTAATGGAAAGGCTAAAAGAAGCCATGAAAAGCAAAGATGATGCTGCATTGAGAGCTCTTAGAGCTATAAAGGCTGCTATTCTTACTGCCAAGACAGAAAAAGGTGCTGGAGAAATGGATGAGGCAAAAGAATCGCAATTGGTGATGAAATTGGCGAAGCAACGAAAAGAAAGTATAGAAATTTTTGAAAAACAAGGAAGAGCCGATTTGGCACAAACCGAACGTGAAGAGCTAGAAGTATTGAATACATTTCTTCCAAAACAAATGACCGAAGAAGAATTGACGCCTTTGATTCAAAAAATTATAAGCGATTTGGGCGTGACGGATGCGAAAGAAATGGGAAAAGTAATGGGTGCTGCCAACAAAGAATTTGCTGGAAAAGCAGATGGTGGAACCATTTCTAAAATTGTGAAACAATTATTGGCACAATAAATTTTTGGGGATATGTGGCAAGAAATAGACAATAAATGGGTAAGAGAATTTGAGTTTGTGGATTTTATCGCAGCGTTTGGTTTTATGACTCAAGTGGCTTTTCTAGCCGAAAAACACAACCATCATCCCAATTGGTACAATGTATACAACAAAGTGCGAATTGAGCTGACTACACACGATGCTGGCAATATCGTAACCGAAAAAGACAAAGCGTTAGCCCAAGAAATAGATAATTTATTAAAATAAAAAACATCATGAGAATTAAGCAATTATTGATATTGACTTTAGTAAGCATTAGTCTTTTTGCTCAAGCGCAAACTATAGACGATTTGTCCAATAAATTTTGGCGATTGAAAGTAGCTACGATTAATGGTATGGTATATGATTTTTCTAACAATATCAGCGATGCGCCTACAATGCAATTTAGCGGAGGCAATATTAGAGGGAATGGGGGCTGTAATGCCTATCATACAAAATTTACGTTGAATAATAATTCAATTGAATTTGGAAATATTTTATCTACCCGTATGGCATGTGCCAATTTGTCTTTGAACGAAGCGGTATATTTTCAAGCATTATCACAATTGCATTTGGTTGAATATTTTTCAGGAAGAAATGAGTTGGTATTTACCAATCAAAGTGGCGATAAATTGATTTATTATTCACAATTTTCTCGATCTGAAAATTCATATACACCACCACCGCCACCTGTTCGCAACTATAACTCCGATGAAGATAATAGTTCTAGATATAGTCGTTCAAGACATAGCCGCTATAAACATGGTAAAAAATTGAGCCGAAGAGAACGCCTACGTCTTCAGCGTGAAGAAAGAGAAGAAGCTCGTAGAAATAAAAAATTGCGTGGCAAAAACGGAAAAAAATTGAGTAAAAAAGAGCGCTTGAAATTGGAAAAAGAAGAGCGACTTCAAGCTAAAAAAGACAAAAAGAAAAAAGGCAAAAAAGGAAAACGCGACAATAGCGAAGATGAAAAGCCTTCTAAAAAATCTAAAAAAGATAAAAAGTCTAAAAAAGACACTGGCAAAGATTCCAAAAAGTCTAAAAAAGACAAGAAAGAAACGAAAGGAAAAGACAAGAAAAAGTAGTAATCTATGAGCGAAGAACATGGTTCCAATAATTTTTTGGAAGAAATAATAGAAAATCATTTAAAAGAAGGAAGATACAAATCAATAGTAACACGATTTCCGCCAGAGCCTAATGGATATTTACATTTAGGACATGCGAGTAGTATTTGTCTAAATTTTGGATTGACCAAAACGTTTCCGGGATATACCAATCTACGATTTGATGACACCAACCCCACTACCGAAGATACCGAATATGTAGAAAGTATCAAACATGATATAAAATGGCTGGGATTTGAATGGAAAAATGAATTGTATGCCAGCGATTATTTTGATACGTTGTATGAATATGCCGTTAGTCTAATCCAAAAAGGACTGGCGTATGTAGATGATAGCACGAGCGAACAAATAGCCGAACAAAAAGGTACTCCTACCAAACCGGGAAGAGAAAATGAATACAGAAATAGAACTATAGAGGAGAATCTTGCATTATTTCAAGCAATGAGAAATGGCGAATTTCCCGATGGTGCCAAAACCCTTCGTGCCAAAATAGATATGCAGCATGTAAATATGCTCATGCGCGACCCCATTATTTATCGAATCAAACACGCACATCATCACCGTACGGGCGATAAATGGTGTATTTATCCAATGTATGATTTTGCACATGGACAAAGCGATAGTATAGAAAATATTACCCATTCTGTATGTACTATGGAAGTTATCCCGCATAGAGAATTGTATGATTGGTTGATAGAAAAATTGGGTATTTATCCTTCCAAACAATATGAATTTGCGCGTAGAAATATAAATTATACCGTTACCAGCAAGCGAAAATTGCTTCAATTGGTTCAAGAAAAGTTTGTAGATGGCTGGGACGATCCTCGAATGCCCACTATTAGCGGACTTCGCCGAAGAGGTTATACCCCCGAAAGTATTAGAGAATTTTGTACTCGAATAGGTATAGGCAAGCGCGAAAATATGGTAGATGTAGGGTTGTTGGAATTTTGTCTTAGAGAAGATTTGAACAAAAAAGCGAAACGAGTTATGGCGGTTTTGGATCCAATCAAATTGACAATAACTAATTATGACGCAGAAAAGATAGAGCTTCTAAAAAGTGAAAATAATCCCGAAGATGAAAATGGTGGATTTAGAGACGTTCCTTTTTCAAATACATTGTGGATAGAGCGTGAAGATTTTAAAGAAGTAGCCGAAAAAAAATGGTTTAGATTGGCTCCAGGCGCCACAGTAAGGCTAAAAAGTGCCTATATTGTCCAATGTGATGATTTTGTAAAAGATAGCGAAGGAAATATAGTAGAAGTAAAAGCGAGCTATATTCCTGAAAGTAAAAGTGGCTCCGACACTAGCGGAATTCACGTAAAAGGAACTATACATTGGGTGTGTGCCAAATCGGCGGTAGAAGCCGAATGCAGACTCTATGATAGACTTTTCAAAGTAGAAAATCCGTCTAGCGAAGAAGGCGATTTTAAGGATTTTATCAATGAAAAATCATTGGAAATTATCTCTAAAATTTATATTGAACCGTCCTTGAAAGACGCTAAGTTGGGTGAATATTTTCAATTCTTGAGAAAAGGGTATTTTGTATTGGATAAAAATGCTACCTCGTCTCATATTGTATTTAATAGAACCGTAACGCTAAAAGATACTTGGGCAAAGTTGAATAAATAATCAAACTATTGCTCATTATTTGATAATAAAATAATGTAATATGCAACAGTATGCCCAAATTTTATTAATTGCTATTCCCATTTTTTTGGGATTGATAGGTATTGAAAAAGCGTATGGACACTTTGTAAAAAAGGACACCGTGCCTGTAATAGATGCAATATCTAGTCTGTACTCGGGCATTACCAATATTGTAAAAGATATTTTGAAGATTTCTGTTACTTTGGTTTCTTATGAATTTTTGGTAAATAAATTAGCTATTTTTACTATACCCAATACGGTTTTGGTCTATATAATTGCTTTTATTATTATTGATTTTCAGGGATATTGGGTGCATCGTTGGTCGCATCAAATCAATTTTTTTTGGAATAAGCACGCTATTCATCACAGTTCCGAGGAATTTAATCTTGCGTGTGCATTGCGTCAGTCCATTTCCAGTTTTGTAAATCTTTTTACGTTTCTTCTTATACCTGCGGCAATTTTAGGCGTGCCCGCACAAGTTGTCGCTACAATATTACCCATACATCTTTTTATGCAATTTTGGTATCATACACAGCATATAAATAAAATGGGAATTTTGGAAAAAATACTTGTAACGCCTTCGCATCATCGCGTGCATCATGCTATCAATCCTGAATATATTGATAAAAATCACAGCCAAATATTTATAATTTGGGATAAATTATTTGGTACATTTCAAGAAGAATTGCCCAATGTTCCAGCGGTTTATGGCATTACGAGACCTGCTCATACATGGAATCCAATACATATCAATTTTCAGCATCTATTTTTATTGATTCAAGATGCTTTT
>CAZUUI010000141.1:0-3570 GCA_964622955.1 uncultured Chitinophagaceae bacterium
CAACAATTCCTATATAGACTAAGTGTATTGGTGCAGACGGCTTTGTAGATGTCCATGCTCCAGCAGTTGTGCCACTTAAATAAAGTTGTGTGCCTACTGTGTATGCTGAAGTGTCTAAATCTGACAAAGAACCAAGCACAACTACATATCCATTATTGTTATTAGTAATATCTGATTGTACTACACCATAGGTTTGTGCAGACGTAGAATCTCCAGTAGCAATAGCCTTAGTTACTGTCGGCAAATTACCATGACCGCCATTAATGTAAACAATAGTGCCTTTTGTTAAAGTAGCACCAGTTTCATTATAAACTTCAGTAACTAATTTTTGTGCTTGTAGTATAGTTGTAGGGAAGGTAGCTAGTGTACCATCTCCTTTAATATACTGAGCACCTGTACCAGCAAAGCCGATATTAATTGTACCAGCGGTTACTATGGGACTTCCTGTAATTGTAAGGGCATCACCACTACTAGAAACGGCTACCGATGTAACCGATCCTGAGCCTCCACCTACAGCCGACAAAACCCCACCTGAAAGAGTGAGGTTAGAGCCTATGGTTACCTTATTTACGTTACCACTATTATCACCACCTGCAAGAACGTTCCCAGAACCTGCTAGGATATTTGCTAGTACTAATTGTGCCATATTATTTAAATAATGCTCTTATATGTTCTCCAGCAACTAATGCTGAACCAAATGTTAAAATTCCAGTTACTGTATTAAATGTTACATCATTTGCATCTACAGTTACTGGATTTATGTCTTGTACTTCTACACCACCTCTCGTTACACTAAAACAAGTAAATCCAATTGCACCAGGCAATGTTACTGTTGTCTCTCCTCCTGTAGCAGTGTAGTCGTACATCTTCACAATCTGACTGCTAATATTGATGCCTTCTTGAGTTACCTCTACACCATCAATTGAATATCCACCAGTTCCTTGCAAAGTTACGCTATATGTAGATGAGTTTTCTACAGGTCCACTTAATGATAAAGAAGTGATATTAGCCTGTCCTGTAAGAATTGTATATCCTAATAAGCCACTACCAGTTCCGTTATCATTATCTATAGAAAACTTAACTGTAATAGGCTCTTTATCTAATACTAATTGCAATAAATATGCATAGTTGTAGTTGTCGCTTAGTGATACAAAACCATCACAAGTTACAGACCATGAAATAACATCATTTTTATATTCTCTAAACCATGCTGAAGTTTGACTTGTTACTTCTACTTGATCTACATTAGTTTCAAAAGAACAGTTAGTAGCAGCACCAAAAGGAACTGCTATGTTTGTAGATGGGTTAAAGTAGTAAAGTACTATGTTCGTTCCGTTAATTACTGATGCCATATCTAAAATGTACTTGTTTGAGGTGTATATTTATTTACTCTTGTGCATTCAATCTCTGTGTTAGATATTTGTAACAATGTAGCATTCGCACTATTAGATGGGTATGATATTGTTGCGTTACCTAGCATATAAGATTTATCACTAATATTTATTGATGCAGGATCTGTATCTGTTGCAAAAATAAGCTTTGATGCGTTTAAGGTTCTATAGCTTGTATTAGCAGTATAAAAACTGCTTAAATTACAATCAACATTAATTATGTTTAACGCATATGTATTGATATATTGTTGAACTACTAATTCAGCTAAAGTAAAAAACTCTCCTTCTGGATCAAATCCATATCTATACCAACCTGCTGCAACTGATCTATTGCTTAATAGTAAAGTTCCTTTTGCAGAAGGATAGTAAGAATCGCTTCCTGTACTCCCATATGGAAGATTTATTGTTTTTGTATATTGGTCGCTTTCAACTAATGTTGCAGATAAGTTATAAGAAGCTATACCTGATTTAATTTTCATTACAAAATTTCTTAATGTAACAAAACCAACACCTTCTGAAATTCTATATGAAACAGATAATGTACCTGTTAATGGGAATGTCTTTGTTTTTAAGGACAATGTAAACTCTTCTGCAGCTCCTGTAGTTTTAGGATTTGTAACAGTATAAGATGTTGATGTTAATTGCCAATCTCCAGTACTATTTAAATAATATGTTGTAGTTCCGTCTGTTATTGTCATATCTACAAAACCAACAGGAGTTGTTACGGATGGTGCTTGAATTTCTATATTTAATTCTAATGCATCTCCACTTGTTACATTTGGATTAGAAGTAGTTTCCAATGCTACTGCTGCAGTACCTGCTGGACCACCTGATGGTGCGTCTAAAGCAAAATAATAATAGTCTAAAGTAGTATTATAATCTAATATGCATGTTCCATCTCCAGTTGAACTTCTAACCCAATATGTAGCCTCTGTACCATCGTTATCTTCTAGATTTCCATTAGGTAAATAATTTTCAGCTACTTCTACATTGCCTTCAGCTATAATCTTATAAAATCCTTTTTTTATTATTTTTAATTGACTATTATCAATAAAATATAAATCAGATGTATTAGTAGCGTAAGGCTGAATCTCAGAAGATGTGTTAATCAAATTCCCATCACTATTATCAACTCTTGTTCCTGTAGATGTATATTCAGTATAATAAGCATTAACTTCCGCAAAATCATTTATTGCTACAATCCACCATTTAGCTTTAGCTTGAAATACTCTACATCCAAAAGACTTAGCTATGTTAGAAACTATATCTAAGCAATTAGTATAATTATATTCATCTTCTAAAAATGACCTAAGATTAATATATGTTTGTAAAAATGGATCTCTCCAAGAATCGTCTCCTCTATCCAACATACCATTTGCAAAGTAAGAACATAGTGTAACGACATTTCTATTGTTCTTAAATCCAATACTATTAAAACATGTTCTTAAAATGTTTAATAAGTTTGTGCTATCATTTACACCATAATTTCCAGCAAATGGAACAAACTTTACATCTTTAAGCATTCCAAGACCATCTGTAGCATTAAAGCTAACTAATTTTCTGCCTGTGGAATATGATATTTGAACATTATCATTAATAACAAAACCAACCCATTCAATAACAGAATTGACATACATTTCAACATATGTATATCTATCATCTATATTGGTAAAGTTTATAATATCAGATAGGTCATCGGTAAAGTCAATTGTAACACCTAATTGTGAGGCAAATATAGGCTCATACGGATCGTCCGAGCTTGGAATATACTCTAGGCTCAAATCTACCCCTTGAAGCGAATTTACAGCCCCTACATAGCCATCTTGCCATATTTTAAGCTCAACATCTTTGTCTGCTCTTGTAGCGAATAGTACCGAGTATTTTTGTCCGTATGCCATTATCCTCTTCTAAGTTTTAATGATGATTCGCTTCTATTCATAGCCAATACTAAATCTTGTCCTCTAAGTACAAAAGAACCTCCTCCTCCACCAAGCATATCTTTAAGTTTGTCTAATGGAGCAACAACTTCTGGGTTGTTTTTAGCACCAGGATATTCTCCCATTAAACCATAAGTAGGTCCAGATATAATACCTCCGCTAGCAAACTCTTCTGGTTTAGATTTATCAGCAATTTCTTTAGTTGCTTTTAAAGATGCAAAATCTAATGTGCCAAATCCCAT
>CAZUUI010000141.1:3580-5651 GCA_964622955.1 uncultured Chitinophagaceae bacterium
CGGTGTTGTAGGAAAGTTGTGTGACTTGTTTGCAAGACTGAGTCATCTGCTAATCCAAGTGCAGAAAGTAATAATACTGTGATTGCTGCAGCAATAGCTACCTTAATAATCTTCTTTAATATATCTGTAAATGCTCTTGATAACACTTCGCCCAATGAAGCACCTTTCTCTAATAACATATCCAAAGCTGGTCCTAATGCAGACATGATGCTTGTCCCTAATGCAACAATATCCTTCATATTTTGCTTAGCAGCATCGGTAGCAGTCTTATTCTGCTCTATTATTAATGCTGTTCTTTCTTTATTAAATTCAGATAAGAATATGGTTCCATCCATATATCCTTTCTTCAATTTTTCTAAATAAGCATTTTGTAAATCAGCTTTAGCTTTATAATCATTCCCAGTTAAAGCTAATTCCGTTCTGTATTGATCTCTTAGATTGCTTACAGTATTTGATGATGTCTTTTTATCAAATTCTACTTTATTGTTGAAATCATTTTGTAATTGCTTATAATATGCATCTTCTTGCTCCTTTGCACTTAATTCTTTAGGAGCCGCTTCCAACTCACCAAATTTAGCAGCCTGCTTAGCTATGAAAATCTGTATCTTCTTTTGATTTTTTTCATAATTTTTAGCATCTTTCTCTGCTTGTTTTTGAGCTTTTTTTCTAGCTTTTTCTCTTTCTTTATCTAATTCATCTTGATATGTAGTAGATTTGATACCATATTTCTTTTCAACACCAAATGCTTCACTAAGTAAAGCCTCTCTTTTGCCCATTGCTGAGCCATAAATAGCATCTTGCTTATCTATTTCATATCCAACTAATTCTGTTTGTCTTGTTAATGCATCTTTAGCATATGACAATCCAGCACTCCAAAATCCTTGTACTCCAGGTAGCAAACCAGTCTTTAACCATGCAACAGTAAATGAACCAAGTCTATCTAAAACACCTAATTGATCTTCAGAAGCAGCAACATCTTTGGCAGCTAATGCTTGTTTTGCCTTTTCTAATTGTATGTCAGCTTTTGCTCTTAAATATTGAGCTTTTACATATGCATCAGTTTTAGCTATGTAAAAAGATTCTGCTTCATAAACATTTTTAGCTGTACCAAATAAATCACCAAGCTTTTCATTATACATTCTAGTAGCATCTCTAGCACTTAAAGTACCAGTCTTAACAGAATGGAATATAGAACTTAGTCCTTCCATTTCAGTTTTTACATCATGGAATTTTTTATAAGATTCTAATGCAGTTTGATTTGTTTTCTTTAAGCTATCATCCCAAATTGTAATAGCAGCTATAATACCAGAGAAAGCTAAATATATAGGTCCTGTAACAGAAGCAAAGCTACCAAGTAAAGCAGGTAAGTTGTTCTGAATACCTCTAAATCCATATGGTATATCTTGAATAACTAACGCTAAGTTAGTCCAAGCCATATTGCTTTTCTTTAAGCTTTGTTGAGAGTTGTCTATAATATTACTAGTACTCGCAACAGCTCCTTCAAGTTTAGCAAAACTGTTTGATGCTGGATCTATACCATTGGCAACTAATTGCGTTAAACTATTTTGATATGATTTTGCAGCCCTTTTTGCCTCTTCAGATGCAGGTCCAAATCTTTTAATAGCAGCTTCAAGAGTCTTAAAATTTTTCTCTATTTGATTAATAGCTTTTGAAAGCTCCTTATCTGTACCCTGAAAATTCTGTATCATATCATAAAGTGCTTGTTGCACTCCTGATATATCTAATCCGAGTTTTAATTCTACTTGATTCTCGCTATTTGCCATTACCAACTGGTTTTAAATTATTATACTTTTGAAGAACCTCATTTAATTCTTCTTGGCTCATTACTTTTTGTTTCACAAAGTTACGATTATCGCAGTCAAGTTCTAAGAGGTCTTTAGGCTTAATCTTCTTACCTTTTGGCAATTGTATATTTATCAATATTGTAGTTTGCCATCTTGTTCTAACCCACTCTTGTTCTTCTTTATGTCTATATCCATACCATACAAAATCGAGCTCAGCCATCGTCATATCCCAAAACAAATGGGGAAGCACTTGGCACTCCCCCATT
>CAZUUI010000142.1:0-5614 GCA_964622955.1 uncultured Chitinophagaceae bacterium
CTTCCTCGCAACTAAAACAAACGGCCGTTTGTGCACTTTCTGGCGCAGCGCCAACATCCCTTTGTCCTCAAAAAAGCTATGTAGCCCTGCCTGCCGAAGCGCCCACGCTCAAACTATGCAAATACCACCGAGAACTGAATCTAAACGAGGAATTGACGTATCAAGTAAACAGCAATTGCTACGAAATAGCACGAATGCGCAAAAAAGTATTTTTTGTACTGCCTAGCATTCAAGCCTATTATTACAAAGCAAAAAATCCATTCTATATAGCACCACCGCCTTATCTACCCGATTGTGGCTCACAAGCTACCGCTACCGAACAGCAAATTCAAATCCAATTTCCACTTCCCAATGCCACCATACGAATACCTCAAGTAGAAAATAACAAAGTGGTATTCAAAGCCGTATCGCAGCACGCAAACGCAAATCTATACTGGTATATAGACAAAGAACTTGTAGCTACAACACAAGGCACGCATCATATAGCCTTGTCCCTCAACGCAGGCACACACCTCCTAGCGATACAAGACGCCAGTGGGCATATCGTCCAAAGGACGTTTAAAGTGGTGCGGTAAAAGGGGTATTTTTATTGAAATTCTAAATTTATACACTTCGCCTCGGTTCGTGAGGTAAAAATAAAAAAGCCCCAACATTAAGTTGAGGCTATAAAATATTAGATGTAATCAAATCCTGTGTAAGTCACCAAAACATCTGGGATTTTGATTCCTTTTTCGGTTTGATTGTTTTCGAGCAATGCGGCATAGATTCTAGGCAATGCCAATGAACTTCCGTTGAGGGAATGACACAATTGCATTTTGCCATTTTCATCTTTGAATCGGGCTTTGAGGCGGTTGGTTTGAAAATCTTCAAAATTGGATACCGAACTCACTTCCAGCCAGCGTTCTTGCGCGGCACTGTATACTTCCAAATCGTAGGTCATAGCCGATGCAAAACTCATATCGCCACCGCACAAATGTAGCACTCTATAATGTAGCCCTAGTTTTTGGAGCAATCCTTCTACGTGCGATGTCATTTCTTCAAGGGCTTGGTAGGATTTATCGGGGTGCTGGAGCTGAACTATTTCTACTTTGTCAAACTGATGCACACGGTTGAGCCCACGAACATCCTTGCCGTAGCTTCCAGCCTCACGACGAAAACACTGCGAAAAAGCCGTTAATTTTTGAGGTAAATCTTGAACCGACAATACCGAATCTCTGTAAATATTGGTAACAGGAACTTCGGATGTAGGTATCATATAAAAAGGTCTATCCTCTTGAATCACATACATTTGCCCTTCTTTATCGGGCAATTGTCCTGTGGCATAGGCACTTTCTTCGTTCACCATCAACGGTGGAATAATTTCGGTATAGCCCGCTTTTGTGTTTTCATCCAAAAAGAAAGCGATAAGCGCACGCTCCAATTTGGCACCTTTGCCTCTAAAAACAGGAAATCCTGCACCGGTAAGCTTCACACCCAAATCTAAATCAAACAATTGATACTTTTTTGCCAAATCCCAATGTGGCAGAGCCCCTTCGGGAAGTTTTGGTATTTCGCCCCAAGAACGCACCGTTTTGTTGTCCTCGGCTACACGGCCTTCTGGCACGCTATCGTGAGGCAAATTGGGCATTTGAACGTGTATAGATTCTATTTTTTCTTCCACCTCTCTTAGCGATTGCGTAAGCGA
The DNA here is from genome assembly GCA_964622955.1 of uncultured Chitinophagaceae bacterium. Taxonomy (GTDB): domain Bacteria; phylum Bacteroidota; class Bacteroidia; order Chitinophagales; family JADJOU01; genus CHPMRC01. Next base: position 1,685 of record CAZUUI010000142.1, read on the forward strand.
TTCGGTTTTTGATTTCAAAGACATCGAACGCTCTTTGGCTTCGTTGGCTTCTTGTGTTTTTCCTTCTTTGAAGTATTGTCCTACTGCTTTGGAAATAACATTTACCTCTGCCAAGGTATCGTCTAATTGTTTTTGAAGACTTTTTCTTTCATCGTCTAGCGACAAAATTTCGTCTACCAAATGTAAGTCTTTGAAATGTTTTTTTGTTAATTTTTGCTTTACCGTTTCGGGTGCATTTCTAATTTTGAGAATGGGAATCATAAGCTAAAGGCTACTTATATTTATATTAAATTTTGAGTAATTAAAAAGGTAAATCATCGTTGAACGGTGAGTCAGAAGCTATAAAATCTTCGGCGCTGGCTTCATTGGCATTGCTTGGTGAGGCTGCAGCACCTTCTTGATTTGCGCCATTATTTTTTGGTAAAAAGCGAATAGATTCTGCCTGAACCTCCGTCACATATCTTTTTTGTCCTTCTTTTTCGTATTCACGGGTACGCAATTTGCCTTCCAAGTACATTACATCGCCTTTTTTGAAGTATTGTTGAACCAATTTCACCAATCCTGGGATGCCTACTTGAATATTGTGCCAATCGGTACGGTCTTGTCTTTCGCCATTTTTATCTTTGTAAGTTTCGTTTGTGGCAAGTGAAAAATTAGCAATGCTATTGCCATTTTCAAATGTTTTGATTTCGGGATCTTTTCCTAATCTTCCGATTAAAATTACTTTGTTTACCATAATTTTTGTGTTTATTGTGTTAAAAAATAAATTGAGGGATAAAAATACAACTTTTTGGAAAATGAAATGTAAAAAATATTATACTTTAAAATTATTGTAAGTCGTTTTGATTTGACAATTTTACTAGTAGCTGAGAAATAGTTTATTGTGAAATGCGCAAGGGATAGAAGCGAACACGAAGTAAAGCGGATAGCCCGGTTTATGCGCCCAAAAAAAAATATAAAAACTACTCAAACAAAAACTCCAAATCATTTTCGGAGAGATTTTTTACAAAGCCGTCGTCTTCGGAGATTAATTCTTCGGACAAAGACATTTTGCTCTGCTGAAGTTTGATGATTTTCTCTTCAATGGTATCTTTACATATCATTCTGTAGGCAAAAACATTTTTGTCCTGCCCTATTCGATACACTCTGTCAATAGCCTGCTGCTCCACTTGTCTATTCCACCAAGGATCTATCAAAAATACATAATTGGCCTCGGTAAGCGTAATACCCGCATTTCCAGCTTTTAGACTCAATAGAAATACACGCACGGGATTTTCCTTATCTTGAAATTGATTGATTTGTTCTTGACGCTTGGCATTGGGGGTGCTACCATCTATGCTATAAAATGCTATTTGATTTTCGGTCAATTTATCTTTGATAATATCCAAAGCATTGAGGAATTGTGAGAAAACAATCACTTTGTTGTCTTTCAAATTTCCTTTGATTTCGTCTATTAAAATTTCAATTTTGATCGATTCGGATGTTTTATTCTCAAAATCGGTCAATAACGCGGGCGAACTGCATATTTGGCGTAGCTTTTGGATACCTGCCAATACACTCAGCTTGCTTTTTGCCAGTCCCTGACTTTGTATATCCAAAAAGATACTGTCTTTGATATTTTGCTTGACTTCGGTATAAATTTTTCGTTGCTCACTCCCCATTTCGCACCAAATAATCGATTCTGTTTTTTGAGGCAAATCCTTTGCAACTTGTTCTTTGGTTCTGCGCAATATAAATGGATTTGTAATTCGTTTAAGCATTTCAATTTTCTCCTTATCTCTATCTTTATCAATAGGATAGGCATATTCTTTTGCAAAAAATTCTTTGCTACCAAATAAGCTAGGCAGGATAAACGAAAGCTGCGGATATAAATCAAAAGTTTGATTCATAATAGGCGTACCGCTCAGTATCACACGCATTTCGGCAGTTAATGTAGTGACAGCTTTGGTCACCTGTGCTTGTGGATTTTTGATGTTGTGGCTTTCGTCCAATACAATGGTGTTCCAGCCAATTTCATTCAACAATTCAATATCTACACGTGCCGTTCCATAACTGGTAATAATGACATCGGGGTTGTGTTTTCCTATTTCTGCAAAATCTCTATTTGCCGAATGATAAACGGCGACGGACATTTCTGGCGCAAATTTTTCTATCTCCATTTTCCAATTATAAATTAAGGATGCTGGACTGATAATCAGATGTTTTTTTGCGGTATTTTTGTGTTTTCTATAATAGAGAAAACAGATCGTCTGCAAGGTTTTTCCCAATCCCATATCATCGGCAAGGCACGCACCCGCACCTAGCTGATTGAGCAAAATCATCCACTCGTACCCTTTTTGCTGATAAGGGCGCAAAGAAGCTCTAATAGAAGGGTCTACAGGATGCAATATCATCTCATCTTCTTGCCACAATCGCCATTGGCTCCACCAATTGGCTTCGATAAACTGTTCTTCGGTAGCGATGGATTCAAAAATAGATTTCTGGAACAAGGCTATCCATTTAGGTACTCGAAGTGTATCCTTTTCTACCGTGCTATGCTTGATAAGCAATGCGTATTTTTCTATCCATTCATCATCCAAAACGCCAATGGTATTATCGGAAAGTAGAATACTTCGCTGCTTGGATTGTAGGGTTTTTTGTAATTCTAATACATTTAATTTTTCCTCGCCAAAAGAAGCCTTGAATTGAATTTTAAGATTATTTTCCAATAATTCCAAAATGTGCATTTCGGTATGGATGGGGAATTTTGAATAACGGAAATTTTTCAATAAATCCATTCCCACAATATCAATATTCTGCTCCAACAATGCGTGGTAAAACTTCAAAAACCAGTTTTTCTTTTTGGCATTTTCTACTCCAATAAAGAAATAGCCGTTGATTTGATTTTTAAAATCGGGCGAAAATCCTTTGAGAATTTCAACAAAGCTTTGTTCTTCTTCTTTGTCTCTATGGATGTGGTATTTAATTCCATTTTTATAGATAGAAACTTTAGGTTCGTATTTTCCTTCAATCAAAATTCCATCATAATGCCACTGCGGATGTATCATCAAAAAACCAGCCGATTCGGATAAGAGCAATTGCCTTTCTGGGGTGGTCTTTATATCTTCTTCGGGGAAATAATTATGGCGCGCTACGTGGTATTTTTTTTCTAAATCTATCAAAATATCGTTGGAAAATCCTACGGGGTCAAAACGATATTTATCTACATTTTTTTTCTTGAGAAATAAAAGCGTTTGATAATCTCTATCGGAAAGGAGATAAAAGAAATTTCGATGGAAAATAAAAAATTCCAACAGCTGCACCTCATTTGAATCCAGCGTACTGCCCTCAATATGAAAGATAGGCTGTAAATGAATGCCTCCCGCTGTATCTTTTTGAATATCGAAGGACATTATTACCTCATCAAAATAAAAAGTAGATGGATAATTTCGGATTGTACCTTCGGGAAGTTTTAACTTTACGTGCGTTTTCAGTTCCCATTTGGATTGTTTTATTTTATTGAAAACATCAAAAATGTATTTGTAGATATTTTTTCGGATATATTCCGTTTTATCTACATCCAAATTCAACTTGATATAATGCTGTTCAAACTGATGGCGAGTAAGCAAAAAGGATTTATTGTCAAAATGTTCGGCAATAAAATCCCAAGCGGGATTTTTATAACGAGCAAAAATGCCTTTGTTATCAAGTTTTTCATATTGAAAATCTACAGATTGTCCTTTTTTTGAAATCACTAAAATTTCAAAAGGATTTTTTAAATCCTGCATTGAAATTGTAGAAAAACTCAATTTAATATCCATTCAAATGGTCTAATTTTAAAGTTAAAAAAAGACACGCCAATTGCTTGACGTGTCTTTAATTGTATTTAAAGAATAAAAATTATTTTTTGATAGAAATATCTACCCTTCTATTTTTGGCTCTTCCAGCTTC
>CAZUUI010000143.1:0-3784 GCA_964622955.1 uncultured Chitinophagaceae bacterium
AGAATAGTTGTAGTCAATCGTTTTACTGAATTCTTGAATACTTTTTTTGCCTTTCAAAACATCGGAAAGCATATCGTCAAAACTGTTTTTGATGATTTTTTTCAACTCTGCTTGCATTTTTGTATTTTTCTCTTGTGTCATAATCGTTGGATTTTATGATACAAAAGTAGTTTGCAAGATTGTCTAAAATTGTCGTAGTGGTAGCGTAATTTATTTTACTTAAAATCAATGATTTAGATAAAATATTTAACTTATTGTTGGTATAAACGTCAAATTATGGCGTTTATTTTTTGTTGTTAAGAGCCGCTTCAATCAATCCTTTGAACAACGGATGCGGATTTTCGGGTGTGCTTTTCAGTTCGGGATGAAATTGGACACCTATAAAAAATGGATGATTGGTCAATTCTACAATTTCTACCAAATTAGAATCTGGATTTTTGCCACTCGTACGCATACCTTTTGCATTAATTTCTTCAATAAATTTATTGTTGAACTCGTATCTATGACGGTGTCTTTCTGTGATTTGAGTATTTTTATAGAGTTTGTGTGCCAGTGAATCTTTTTCTAATATACATGGATATGAGCCAAGACGCATTGTGCCTCCGTATTTAGTGACACTTTTTTGCGATTCCATCAAGTCGATGACAGGGAATTTGGTTTTTTTATTCATTTCTACCGAATGTGCATCGTCATATCCCAAAACATTTCTTGAAAATTCAATGACAGCCATTTGCATACCTAGGCATATTCCTAGAAATGGAACATTATTTTCTCTAGCATATTTAATGGTTTCAATTTTTCCTCGTTCGCCAAAGCCTGGCGCAACCAAAATACCATCAAATTTGCTCAAAATAGTAGCGACATTTTCTGCATTGATCGATTTTGAATGAATCGATTCTATTTTTACTTTGATACTTTTTGCAGCTCCAGCATGTATAAATGATTCATAAATACTTTTGTACGCATCCTGCAATTCTACATATTTTCCTACTACGGCTATTTTTACTTCGTTTTTTGGATTTTTAAGATTGGAAAGAAATTTTTTCCATTTGTCCAATTTTGGTTCTTGTTTGGATTTGATTTTTAATTTCTCCAAAACCACAAGATCAATTTTCTCTTTTTGCATTTCTAAAGGCACATCGTAGATACTTTCTTTGTCAATGGCTTGAATTACTGCATTTTCGGATACATTACAGAAAAGAGCGATTTTTTGTTTTAATTCTTTTCCTATTTCTTTTTCGGTTCTGCATATTAAAATATCGGGTTGAATACCATTTTCTAAAAGCATTTTTACCGAGTGTTGGGTAGGTTTTGTTTTGAGCTCTTTAGCGGCATTCAAATACGGAAGCAATGTCAAATGGCATACGATGGCATTGTCTTTGCCCATGTCCCATATAAATTGTCTAACGGCTTCTATATAAGGTAGCGATTCTATATCTCCAACAGTGCCACCTAATTCTGTAATAATAAAATCGAATTTTTTTTCTTCATTGATAAGCGTAAATCTTCTTTTGATTTCATCGGTGATATGAGGAATTACCTGAACAGTTTTTCCAAGAAATTCACCTTTGCGCTCTCTGTCCAATACGGTCTGATAAATACGGCCTGTGGTCACGTTATTTGCCTGAGTGGTAGGCGTATTGAGGAAACGCTCGTAATGTCCCAAGTCCAAATCGGTTTCGGCGCCATCTTCTGTTACATAGCATTCGCCATGCTCATACGGATTGAGTGTTCCGGGGTCTATATTTAAGTATGGGTCAAATTTTTGGATAGTTACCACAAAACCTCTTTCTTGAAGAAGTTTGGCTAAAGATGCGGCAAAAATTCCTTTTCCTAATGAGGACGAAACGCCTCCTGTAACAAAAATATACTTGGTCATTGCGAAAGATAATTACGCATGCAAAGGTAGGTATTAAATATTAAAAAAATCATATATTTTTGTTAAGTGTGTCTTCTTTGACTATCAAAAAACAAGCGCATATACTATTATAAGGTTTAAAAAATGAAAAATAATGAAAAAAAACTTTTGAAATAAAAAAAAAGTATTACTTTTGCACACTCAATTTTTAAATGATAGGATATGTACGCAATAGTAGAAATAGCAGGAAAGCAGTATAAAGCTGAAACTGGAAAGAAAATATATGTGGATAAATTGCAAGGAAATGAAGGTGACAAAGTTTCTTTCAACAATGTATTGATGGTAGAAAAAAATGGTTCTATTCAAGTGGGTGCTCCAACAACAGGTACAAGTGTAGAAGCTACAATCGAAAAACAAGTAAGAGCTGATAAAGTTATTGTTTTCAAAAAGAAAAGAAGAAAAGGATATAGAGTAAAAAATGGTCACAGACAACATTATACTCAAATTTCAATTACAAGTATTTAATTTTATAATTTATAAAAAAATAGAGAAATGGCACACAAGAAAGGCGTCGGTAGTTCGAAAAACGGAAGAGAATCACATAGTAAGAGACTAGGAGTTAAATTATTTGGTGGTCAAGCGGCTATTCCAGGTAATATCATTGTAAGACAAAGAGGTACTCAATTTCACCCAGGTTTAGGTGTAGGAATTGGAAAAGATCATACTATCTTTGCAATGGTGGAAGGTGTAGTTGAATTCAAACGCAAAAAAAATGATAGAACATTTATCAGTGTTCTTCCAAAAGCGTAAGAAATAAATTTTATTTAATTGTATAAAAACTCTGTAATTGTAAAACTATTGCAGAGTTTTTTTTGTTTATAATCCTAAATGCAAAAAGAGTGAATACATCTACATATACATATAAAGATATTTTTAAGGAGCAAGAGAAGAATTTGAATCAATTGCAAAATACGTATATTCATTGCGCCAAGTTGGATGCGTTTGATGATTTTGAGAAATTGGGATTTCCTACAAGAAAACACGAAGCTTGGAAATATACCAATGTTTCTGCCTTTACACGTGCTTCATTGAATCCATTATTCTTTCCTCAAAGGCATTTGAATATCAAAAAAAGCGATTTTAGATATTACGATCATATCAAAGCGCATAAACTTGTAGTAGTTAATGGTAGTTTCCAGCCTCATTTGAGCGAAATTATTGAAGATGAGAATGATGGAATTACTATTATGTCTGTAAGTGAAGCTATTCAAGAGCGCAATGAAGTATTTGAAAAACATTTCAATACGTTGGCAAAAAATAGTACAGAAGTTTTTTCCTCGTTGAATACAGCAATGTTTGGCGATGGTATTTTTATACATTTAAAAGAAAATACACAAGCAAAATATCCTATTCTTTGGTTTTTTGTATCGCAAGAAAATTCAAACTGTATTATTAATCCCAGAAATCTTATCGTTTTGGAGCCAAATGCCAAAGCTGAAATTGTAAAAGATCATCAAGGAATAGCCGAATCGGAGTATTTTATTAATGCATTGACTGAAATTGTATTGAACGAAGGTGCACATTTGGATTTGTGTATGATAGAAAATGAAACTTCACAAGGGTTGCATTATATTGGTACAAAAGAAGTAATGCAAAAAAGAGATTCATTTTTAAATTATACCAATATTTCGTTGTCGGGGAAAATTATTAGAAATAATATCCGAACAGTGTTGAGCGAGCCTAACGCCAATTGTAATATCAAAGGAATTTATTATGGAAAAGAAGGCGATTTAATTGATAATAACATTTGTGTAGAACATTTGGCAGAAGGGTGTGAGAGCAATCAGCTTTTCAAAGGAATATTGAAAGATGAATCCAATGGAATCTTTACAGGTAAAATATATGTTCACCCCAATGCTAATAAAA
>CAZUUI010000143.1:3794-5606 GCA_964622955.1 uncultured Chitinophagaceae bacterium
CTAAAAGACGAAAAACACAAAGATTTTATGAATATGGGATTTTTACAGGCAAGATTTATGTACATCCCAACGCTAATAAAACCAATGCTTATCAAAAAAATAACAATTTGCTATTGAGTGAAGATGCTACAGTCAATACTCGTCCACAATTAGAAATTTTTGCAGATGATGTAAAATGCAGCCACGGCGCTACCAATGGACAGATTGATTTGCAAGCTTTGTACTATTTACAATCCAGAGGACTAACCAAAGAAGTTGCTAACTCTTTTATCCAATACGCATTTTTAGCCGAAGTTTTTGAAAATATTCAAAATGAAGGTATGCGTGAATATTTGGATGAAGTTTTTCGCTTTAAATTGGGACTAATGCATATTTAATATGCTATAAATATGCTGTTTTTCTTTTGGTTATATACTTTTTTGATAGATTTTTCGTTTGTAATCCAATGATTTTGTCAAAGAAGAATTGTTGCCTAATTTTATTGTTTTTCATTTTAATGAAAAATGATACCATTTTGAGTCAACATCTTCATGCAACTCAAGAAGTGGGCATTTCTTTTGGTGCTGCAAACTATTACGGCGATTTGAATGATCATTTTGGCTATAAAGGTATTGGTCCCTCGGCAGGTTTTTTTGTAAGGCAAAATATAGGTACTCGTTTTGCATTCAAAACATCTTTTAACTATATGAAAGTAGGCTACAAAGATGCTTATTCTAGTAGATCGTTTAATCAAAATCGTAATTTATCATTTGAATCGGATATTTTTGATATTACAGGGCAGTTTGAGTTTAATTTTCTCAATTATATCAAGAATATATATTATGAAGACGAAGGAAGTCCTTTTACCCCATATTTGAGTATGGGATTGGGTGTGTTTTTCTTCAATCCTCAAGCCGAATACAAAGGGAAAATGTATGATTTGCAAGCATTGGGTACCGAAGGGCAGCTAGATGAATATTATACGGGTAATAGTAGATACAAACTTTATAATTTTGCACTCGTCTATGGAGGAGGATTTAAATATCAAGCTACAAAAAATATCGTGTTGGGTATTGATTTTTCTATTCGTCGAACCTTTACCGATTATTTGGATGATGTGAGTGGCTATTATGTCCCCGAAATATCCCTGCCCGAAGCCGACAAAGGTATGGCATATCAATTATACAATAGGAGCAAAGAATTGGGTGATTATACCAATAAAACAGGAAAACAACGCGGAACTATGGATGGTAATGATGACTATGTTACGTTTCAGTTTCAAGTTTCTTGGCTATTTAATAAAACCAAGTGCGCAAACTAGACGGGGATTTTATTTACTAAATGAAGTTTTGATTCTAAATTTTTAATTTTATCTTTTTGCAATTCTATAATGTAATCTTTTAATTGACATTTTTCATCACAAGTGTTTACGTGATAATTTTTTGCAATTCTATCCTCTTTGGATTCTATATACATACTACCCTGCCCCAATAAGAGCCATTTTATATTTATTTTGGGAAACTTGTTTATGATTGTGGCTAGAACATCGGAGTTTACGGCACTATCCTTATCTAAGTAGCCATTGGCTACATGTACCATTTTGTAGAATTCCAGTTTATTTATTTTATTATCTATCAAAAAATCCTTCAAGCGTGCCTTAATACTCATTTTTTTGTTAAAAATTGTAAAAAAGTGAAAAAAAGCTAAAAAAAATAATCTAGTTTAGAAAAAAAGCTATATTTTTACACTCAATTTTAAATTATTTATAAATACAAAGCAAATATACAACAAAAATCAAATCATTAAACAATAAAAATAGCTATTTATGAGCCG
>CAZUUI010000144.1:0-5581 GCA_964622955.1 uncultured Chitinophagaceae bacterium
TGCATCTAAATTTTTGATTTTAGCTACATCCATATATTTTGCACCTAGCTGTATGCCATATTTATTGGCCCACCAGCCCGAATTTTTCAAAAATTCTTTCACTTGCATATCATCCAAAATTAATTGTCCATATACTTGTGCCGTATTTTTTATATTTTGCTTGAATTGCGCACCCATCAAGGAATTATCCGCACTTCCTTGGGCGTACTCAATACTTCTGTAAAAAATTACGGGATTTAAATAATTTAAATCAAAGCCATCATTTCGGTTGAATACAACCCCTTCAAACAATGCAATATCCAAATTTTTATTCGCTTTGTATGTCAAGAGATGAAATGCCGCATATTTTTTGGGCAATAATGCATCCCCTCCACGCACATATTGTCCAGTCAGTTGATTGAAAAGGACTTGATAGTGAAATTTCCATACATTTACATTAGTTTTTAGGAAAAAGGCAGGTGACGAATTATCGCTCAAAAGCAAAGAACGATAGCCATATCCATAAAAATTTCTATCGTGTCCTAGCGAAATAGAGATGTGTTTAGAAGCTGAAAAATCGATGTATCCAAGGGAATTGGAATAATCAAACCCATTTGTTCCAAATTCTTTCCAATACCCAAATCCTGGATTAAAATTATAGTTGTTTTGACCAAAATTGCCACGACTAAAATCTGAAACATACTGCATCGGTCTCATTTGATTTTCGGTCAATTGAAAATAAAAGCTAACTTTTTCTCCAATGCGTCCTTGCGCTTCCAATCCTCTCGAATTTTTATACAACGAATTGTCGTTGCCTTTTTCTTTTCCATATTTCAGTTCCAAAATAGGATTCACTTTTAGATAAAAATCCTTACTATATCCTTCCAAAAAAGCCTCATCTCTTTTATAAAACAAATTAAAAAGTCCTTTTCTTACAAGGCTACATTTATTATATAAATCAAAATTTTCTTTTTCCATATACTTCAATTCAAAAGCATCCACTTTAGACTTATCTAGACCAATAGAAAAACTATCTATTGAAGTCACAATCCCCATTTTGCTATAAGGTTTCACGCCTGTATTAAAATTTGTAGAAAAGGCTTTATTCTTGATTTCCCATCGGTCTACAATACGCTCCATTTCTTCATTATTGGTTGTAAAAGTTCCTTGCGCCTTTATATTAGAATCATAAAACAGGACTAAAAACAATGCAAAAATAAATTTATTCATAAAAAAGAATTTTAAAATTAAAAAGCAATAAAATAAGGATTTAACAGATTGGATTTATTATAATTCAAAGGCTGAAAGGATTCTAAATCAAGGACTTTTTTACCCGCTTCATTAGCAATAATTTGCCCTGCCGCTGTGTCCCATTCCATAGTAGGCGCATTGCGAATATATACATCTATTTCGCCTTGTGCCAATCTACAAAACTTTAAGGAACTTCCCATTTCAATCGTTTGAAAATTAATATTTTCCGAAGATTCAAAAAAATCGGATTGTTGAAATGATTTTTGGTGCGATTTGGATAATGCCAGCACAATTTTATCATTCGACAAAGCTTCTAGTTTGTTGCCTTTTTGAGCTACTTTGGATGCTGAATTCAGCTTTTCGCGGACAGATACTTTTTCAAAAAAACAGCCCTCCCCTTTTTGCGCATAAAAAAGCTCTTGATATACAGGCACATATATCATCCCAAAAATAGGTTCGCCATTAAGCACAAGTGCGATGTTGAGCGTAAACTCATCGCGTTTATTCACAAATTCTTTGGTGCCGTCCAAAGGATCTACCAGCCAGACATATTCATATTGACTGCGAACGGTATAGTCTAGCGCCTTATTTTCTTCGCTAATGATAGGAAATGAAAAGGATTTTTCCAAAAATTCGCAAATATATTTGTTAGAAAGCGTATCGGCAAGCGTAATAGGTGAGCCGTCTTTTTTATATTCACAGCCATTATCTACACGATTGTATATTCCCAAAACTGCCTCGCCTGCTTGTTTTAGCATTGCGGACATAGCGTTTATTTCGCTATCGCTTAATCTAAAAATTGAAGACATCTATGCAAGCTTTCTTTCCAATGAGCAATTTCAATTCCTATTTCTTTTTTGATTTTTTCCTTATTCATCACACTATACTTGGGTCTATCGGCAGGAGTAGGATAGGCTACTGCCAAAATTGGGGTAACCTTACACGCAATATTTTTTTGTTGGAAAATTTCAAATGCAAAATCGTACCAGCTCGCCACCCCTTCGTTGGAGAAATGATACACATTGTTTTTATGAGCTACCCATTGGTCTAAATGAAAAACAATAGCCGCCGCCAAATCTGCCGCATAAGTAGGCGTGCCAATTTGGTCAAAAACAACGCTCAACGCACCTCGTTCTCTTCCATATTTCATCATTGTTTTTACAAAATTATTTCCAAAACGGCTGTAAACCCAAGAAGTTCGAAGAATAGTATATGACTGCGCATTTTCCTGCAATAATTTTTCGCCTAATAGCTTACTACTTCCATAGATAGAAATGGGATTGGGCATATCGGATTCGATATAAGGCTCTGATTTTTTGCCATCAAAGATAAAATCGGTAGAAATATGTATAAAATGTGTTGCAAATTGATTGCAAACGCGGCTCAGCATTGCGATACAATCCCCATTGATTTTATTGGCATTGTCTACATCCGTTTCTGCTTTATCTACAGCGGTATACGCGGCACAATTGATGAGAAAACTGGGTTTGATTTTTTCAAATAATTCCAAACTTTTGGATTCATCGGTAATATCCCATTCCTGAAAGTCAAAAAAATGGAAGGTATAATCTTTTAATTGAGTCGCAAATTCTTTGATTTCACTGCCTAGTTGTCCATTTCCTCCCGTAACAAGTATATGCTTCATCTTTTTTATTTTATTTCTTGTATTCAAAATCGTTTCTACAAGTATCCAAAGTAGGTAGGATAGCATCTTTTTCGGATAATAACACTTCATTTAAGTCTATTTTCCAATCAATTCCGATAGCGGGATCGTTCCAAATGATGCCTCCTTCGCTTTCTTTATTATACAAATTATCACATTTATAGAAAAAAGTTGCGGTAGGACTCAATACCACAAAACCGTGCGCAAAACCTCTTGGGACAAGCATTTGACGATTATTTTCAGCCGAAAGAATAGCCGCTACATACTTCCCAAACGTTGGAGAACCTTTGCGGATATCTACCGCCACATCCAGCACTTCGCCTTCCAATACACGTACCAATTTAGCTTGGGCATTTTCTCCCGTTTGATAATGCAACCCCCTCAAAACGCCTCTTGTAGATTTGGATTGATTATCCTGCACAAAATTTTGGGTAATACCAATTGCAGCAAAGCTCTCTTTATTAAACGATTCAAAAAAATAACCCCGTGGGTCTTCAAATTTTCTGGGTTGAAAAAGTATCACTTCAGGGATTGCGGTTTCTAATACTTGCATATATTTCTATTAAACCTACAAAAATAGGAAAAAATAGATAAAAAGGAGGTAGAAAAGACCTTGTTTGGTATAGATTCTTAAAATTCTTGATTCTTCAAATTTCCCGATTCGATTAATTTGTGGAGATATTCGGATTGTTTCAATTTTTCAAATAATTTCAATTGCCCTACTTTATGAATATCCGTACTCACCAAATCATAAAGTTGATGATCGATAAGTGCCTCTGCTACTTTTTGTACTTTTTGTCCATACAAACCTACCAACGAAAAAAGATTGAGCTGAAACAAAACACCTCTTTCTTTGAGGTCTTCATATTTTTCTATAAAATTTGATTCCTCATATATATAAGAATAGCGCTCGGGATGCGCCAAAATAGGATTATAGCCTTGGGTTTGTAGTTTAAAAAGGGCTTCATTGAAAATAGGAAAATCATAATTCATAGAGGTTTCTATCAAGATATAATTTTGACCAAAGGTAAGCAAATCTTTTTGTGCTACTAATTTCACAAAAGCTTCATCTACAAAATATTCTGCTATGAGCGACGTAGGCAATATTTGATTGTAGGCGTCAAAATGCGAATTAAAAACGGATTCTAGTCCATTTTTTGTATTCACAAATCCTTCTTGCATAATATGAGGACTGGTATAAATTTTATGATAACCAATTGATTTTAGATAATTTATAATTTCAATTGCCTCTTCAATTTTTTCAACGCCATCGTCTACACTTGGCACCAAATGAGAATGAAAATCAACGCCTATTTTTGAAAAATCAATGTTTATTTCTTCTTTTTTCTTCTTAAAAAACCCAAACATTTCCTTTTTTTCTGCAAAATAAACTAAAAAATAGCAATTCGGTACAATAGTTTGAAATAAGTGGCTTGTTTTTTGACAAAGTATCTATTTTTGCTTCTGACTTGAACGAGTATAATTCTAAAAAATGAGAAAATTTTTGACAATAGCTTGCATATACGGATTTTTTGGTATTGCATTTGGCGCATTTGGCGCGCACGGTATCAAGGGAAAAATTGACCCCGAACGCTACGCAAATTACAGAGTAGGAATAGAATATTTATTCTTTCATCTAGTGCCTTTAATTTATTTATCCACCCAGCATATTTCAAAAAGATTGAACCTCGCAGGATGGTTTTTCACTATTGGAATTCTTCTTTTCACAGGATCCAATTTACTGATGACCACTCAAGAATTGCATCATATCAATTTCAAGTTTATCTGGCCCACAACGCCCATTGGCGGGGTTTTGATGATGCTTGGCTGGGCATTGCTCATCATACATTCTCTCAATCGTTCCGAAAAATAAATCTTGAAATCACGTTGCCTTTCATTATTTTTCTTCAGTTTTATTGTTTTGTCGCTCTTTGGACAAAAGAATATTTGGGTAAAAGATTCTTTGGATAAAAAACCGATATTTGCTGCAAAATTACTAGAAAATGGAAAGGTAATAGCCACCTCTGACCAAGAGGGGAAAATTTCCTTTTTTGGAAATGAATCCAGCACATATAATTTACAATCATTGAGTTATGCACCCATTTCGTTTTCGATAAAATTAATAAAAGATACTTTTTTCCTTTCTCGAGCTCATATTTCACTTTCAGGAACTACCATTTCGCCTACCAATGCCAAAGCAATGATAGAAGAAGCCTTTCAAAAAGTTATGGAAAATCACACCCCATTTTCATTTTATCAAAATGGCACGTATCGTGAGGAATTTATAGAATCGGGTAAAACCTTTAAGGCTCAAGAATTGCAATTTCAACTGTATCAATTTCAGAAAAATAGGATGCTCGAAACACGTCCTTATTACTTACTCAATAGCAATACAAAATTACTCGCTAGCATAGCTTATGAAGATAGCTTTGTAAAAGAAAAAATAAAAACAATCATTGGAAAAAGAGTAGCGGATCGTATGAATTTCAACGAGTTGTCGTTATACACTTATATCAAAGGGACGAATATTCTCAACAGAATTTTTACTTACATACTTGCACCTGATTCAAAATACAACGTTAAATATAATTACATTAACACCGAAATATACCAAAGTCAAGAGGTTGCAAAAATAGAGATTCAGCATTTTTTAAAAAAATCCTTGTTGACTACAAGCACGCTTTATAT
>CAZUUI010000145.1:0-2920 GCA_964622955.1 uncultured Chitinophagaceae bacterium
GGTATTGCAGTAGGAACCAATGTGGAAATTACAGCTACATCGGCTACTGGAAACTGTGTATCGAAAGTAACAGTTAGTAGTCCTGCAACTTGTAATGATCCTTGCTCAAATACATTATTATCTGTAGGAGGAACATCTTGTAAAGCAGATGGAAGTGCATTCTATTCTGTTAATTTCTTAAGATTAAATAGTAGTGTGAATGTAACTGCTTCCGCTGGAACAGTATCGGGAGATAGTGTTATCAATATTCCAAGTGGTACAAATGTTATATTATCAGCTACTTTGGCTGGTTGTAAAGATACTACTAAGGTTACTGTATCTTCATTGACTTGTCCTTCTTGTACAAAACCATCTATTACTGCAGGAAATGTTAATTGTAGTGGATCTACTTATACATTAAATTTTATAACTAATGCTACAAATGGAGTTACATCTTCAGAAGGATCTGTAAGTGGCAATGCCGTTTCTGGAATATTAAAAAATAAAACAGTTATACTTACAGCTTCTAATGGAGTTGGTTGTACAAATTCTGTTTCAGTTTCTACGCCTAATGTTGATTGTCCAACTTCATGTGTTATGCCTCAGTTAACAGCAGGAAGTGGTATTTGTAATGGCTCCACTTGGGATGTGAGTTTTGTTGAATCTACAGGTGCAAACATTGTAGTAAGTGCAGGTACAAAAGGAAATAACAAAGTTACAGGTATTGCAGTTGGAACTAATTTGACTATTACTGCAATTAATGGTTCTTGTGCTACAACAATTACTATTAATTCACCTTCAGGATGTACGAATCCTTGTTCAAATCCATTGGCATCTATTGGAGGTAGTCTGTGCAAATCAGATGGAAGTGCCTTCTATACTGCTTATTTTACAAAATTAGATAATACCGTATCTGTAACAGCATCTGCAGGTACCGTAAGTGGTGATAGTGTTATTAATATACCTAGCGGTACAGAAGTAACAATTACTGCTTCAAGACCTGGTTGTTCTAGTAATACCGTAGTTAAAGTGCCTGCAAGACAATGTCCTTCTTGTTCAAAACCTTCTTTGACTGTAGGGAATTTAGCTTGTAATGGAACATCTTATACGATTGATTACGTTACAGATGCTGTTAATGGTGTTTCTTCTAATATAGGAACTATCAGTAATACTTCTGTATCTGGAATAGCTAAGAATACGACTGTAACAATTACTGCTTCTAATGGAGCTGGTTGTACTACTGTTACTTCAGTTACTACACCAAATGCTGATTGCCCTTCTACTTGTACATTACCTAAGTTAACAGCAGGAAATGGTGTTTGCAACGGTACTACATGGCAAGTTAGTTTCACAGAAACTACAGGTGCTACGATTTCTACAAATGCAGGTTCTATTTCTGGAAATAAAGTAATTAATATTCCAGTGGGTACAAATTTAAGTATTATAGCTACAAATGGTACCTGTACAACTACTATTACAGTGTCTAGCCCTTCATCTTGTTCTAATACTTCAGATTCTTGTAATGTGCCTTTAGTGTCAGTTGGAGGTAGTAAATGTAAAACGGATGGAAGTGCATTCTATACAGTTTATTATACAAAATTAAATAATAGAGTTATTGTTACCTCTAGCGCAGGTACTGTTAATAATGATAGCATTACTGATATTCCTAGTGGAACTAATGCAATTGTTACTGCTACTTTAAATGGTTGTTCAAATCAAACAAAAGTAACGGTTAACTCAAAACAATGTCCTGCTTGTACAAAACCAACATTAACAGCGGGTAATATTAGTTGTAATGGAACTAATTATTTGATTAATTTCCAATCTAATGCTTCGAATGGCGTTTCATCTTCATTGGGAACTATTTCTGGTAATACCGTAACAGGAATTAGCAAAAATTCAAATGTGGTTCTTACAGCTTCTAATGGAGCTGGATGTACAACAAGTACAACGGTTTCTACACCAAATCTAGATTGTCCTACGGCTTGTGTTTTACCTCAATTGTTAGTTGGTAATGCAGTATGTAATGGTACAACATGGGAAGTGAGCTTTTCTGAAACTACGGGTGCTACAATTCAAGCTACAGCAGGAACAGTTTCTGGAAATAAAATTACAGGAATTGCTGTTGGTACAAATGTTTCAATTATCGCAATTAATGGAACTTGTATAAGTACAATTTCTGTTTCAAGCCCAACGTCTTGTAGTGCTGATCCATGTGCTAATCCATTAGTATCAATTGGAGGTACGAATTGTAAAGCAAATGGAACTAATTTCTATACAGTATATTTCACTAAAGCAGGTAGTAATGTTGTTGTTACATCTTCTGCAGGTACAGTTTCAGGAGACAGTGTAGTTAATGTGCCTAGTGGAACTTCTGTAGATATTACTGCAACTTTAGCGGGTTGTGCTACTCCTACAAAGGTTACAGTTACTGGTAAACAATGTCCTACTTGTACTAGACCTACTTTGACTGCAGGTAATATTACTTGTGTAGGTTCTTCATATACTATCGATTTCTCATCCAATGCATCAAGTGGTGTATCTGCCAGCTCAGGTGTTATTGGTACTAATAAAATTACAGGAGTAGCTAAAAATGCATCTGTTACTTTGATTGCTTCAAATGGATCAGGTTGTAATACTTCAACTACAGTTACTACACCTAATTTGGATTGTCCTACTTCTTGTACATTACCTCAGTTAACTGCTGGTAACGGTATTTGTAATGGTTCAAACTGGGAATTTAGTTTTAATGAAAATACAGGAGCAACAATTACTACTTCGGCAGGAATTGTTTCAGGAAATAAAGTAATAAATATACCTATCAATACAGATGTAACAATTACGGCTACCAATGGAAGTTGTGTGAGTAATATTACAGTTGTAAGACCTGTGTCTTGTATTGATCCATGTGCAAATCCATTAATTTCTATTGGTGGTTCCA
>CAZUUI010000145.1:2930-5546 GCA_964622955.1 uncultured Chitinophagaceae bacterium
GTCTGCTTTCTATTCGGTTTATTTCTCTAAATTGAATAGTAGTGTTACTGTAACATCTACAGCAGGAACAGTTTCTGGAGATAGTGTTGTTAATATTCCAAGTGGTTCTTCTGTTACAATTACTGGTTCTTTAACAGGATGTGGAACTGTTACTAGTATTGTAGTTCCAGCTAGACAATGTCCTTCTTGTTTAAAACCTTCATTAACTACAGGAAATATTAGCTGTAACGGTACTTCATATGCAATTAGCTATACTTCTAATGCTTCTGGTGGAGTTACATCTTCTATCGGATCTGTTGGTACAACAAGTATAACAAGTGTGCCAAAAAATTCAAGTGTTGTAGTTACTGCATCAAATGGTGCGGGTTGTACTACTTCTTCTATCGTTACTACACCAAATGTTGATTGTCCTACATCTTGTGTTTTACCTCAATTAACTGTAGGTTCTGGTGTTTGTAATGGTTCAAATTATGAAGTAAGTTTTATTGAAAATACAGGTGCAACAGTTACGTCTTCAGTGGGAACTGTGTCAGGAAATAAAGTAATTAATATTCCCGTAGGAACAAATGTAGTAATAACGGCTACTTCTACTGTTGGAGGTTGCTCTACATCTGTAACAGCTTCTTCGCCAGTTAGATGTGGATCCGATACTTGTTCAAATCCATTGATTTCTTTTGGTGGAACAAAATGTAAAACAGATGGTTCTGCATTTTATACTGTATATTTCTCTAGATTGAATAGTAGAGTAGTAGTTACATCATCTGCAGGTACAGTAACAGGAGATAGTGTAGTAAGTGTGCCTAGTGGTACTAATATTACATTGTCTGCTACTTTAAATGGATGTGGTACTTCTACTTCTATCAATGTATCGGCAAAACAATGCCCTACATGCGTAAAACCTACTTTGACCGCTGGAAATATCAGTTGTGATGGTACTAATTATATGATTAACTTTTCTAGCAATGCTTCGGTAGGTGTAACGGCTTCTACAGGAACTGTTTCTGGAAATATTATTACAAATGTTACTAAAAACTCAAGTGTAGTTATTACAGCTTCAAATGGTTCTGGGTGTTCAACTTCGACAACAGTTACAACACCAAATGTAGACTGTCCAACTGCTTGTGTTTTACCTCAATTAACAGCAGGCAATGGTATTTGTAATGGTTCTACTTGGGATTTTAGCTTTACCGAAACAACAGGAGCAAATGTAATCTCTTCTGCAGGTTCTGTATCTGGAAATAAAGTTACAGGAATTGCAATTGGAACTAATGTTACATTGACTGCTTCAAACGGTTCTTGTGTGAGTACAATAACAGTTAGTAGTCCTACTACTTGTTCAGACCCTTGTGCAAATCCTTTAGTTTCAATCTCTGGAACTAAATGTAAAACAGATGGATCTTCTTCATATACAATATACTTAATAAAAGCAAGTGCTTCGGTAAATGTTACTTCTACTGCTGGAACGGTTTCTGGTGATAGTATTATCAATGTGCCAAGTTCTTCTAGCCCTACAATTACAGCAACTTTAGCTGGTTGTGGTACTTCTACATCGGTTGTTGTTCCTTCAAAACAATGCCCTACTTGTATCAAGCCTTCAATAACCGCTGGAGATATAGCTTGTAATGGTACTTCTTATACGTTAAACTTCTTTACCAATGCTACCAATGGTGTATCTACAAGTAATGGAGTTGTGTCTGGAAATACGGTTACGGGTGTAGATAAAAATTCATCTGTGACGCTTATAGCATCTAATGGAGCGGGTTGTACTTCTACAACTACTGTTAAGACACCAAATTTGGATTGTCCTACTGCTTGTGTATTGCCAAAATTAACTGCAGGAAACAGTATTTGTACAGGAAGTACATGGGAGTTTAGTTATACTGAAAATACAAATGCTACTATTACGACAACATCAGGTACAATATCGGGTAATAAAATTACAAATATTCCTAATAATACAGATGTTACAATTACCGCTACAAATGGTTCTTGTATAAGTTCTATAGTAGTAGTAAGACCTGCTTCATGCAACGATCCTTGTTCTAATTCATTGGTTTCTATTGGAGGAAGCAATTGTAGAAAAGATGGAGGTGCTTTCTATACAGTTTATTATACAAAATTAAATGCAAACGTAACTGTTACTTCAAATGTTGGAACAGTAGTTTCAGATAGTATTATAAATATTCCTAGTGGAAGTTCTGTAACCGTAACAGCTAAGTTGACTGGATGTGCTAATGCTACAGTTGTTGTTGTTCCTGCAAAACAATGTCCTACTTGTGTAAAACCTACATTGACTATTGGTAAAATGGTTTGTTCTGGTACTTCTTATAATATCGAATTTGTCTCTAATGCTCTTAATGGTGTAACGTCAACTTCGGGTTCAGTTTCTGGAAATACTATTACAAACATCGCTAAAAATTCTAATATTACAATAACGGCTTCTAATGGTTCAGGATGTACAACTTCTATGACAGCTACTACACCAAATTTGGATTGCCCTACAGCTTGTGTATTGCCAAATTTAACAATTGGAAATGGATTGTGTAATGGAACAACATGGGAAGTAAGCTTTACCGAAACAACAGGAGCCACTATTACTCCAAGCGCAGGTACAAG
>CAZUUI010000146.1:0-3421 GCA_964622955.1 uncultured Chitinophagaceae bacterium
CGAGAAAACCAAGCCATCCAATACTCTTAATGAACGATTTACCTCTACCGTAAAGTCTACGTGACCCGGAGTATCTATAATATTAAAGTGATATGGTTTTGTCGAATCAATCATTTTTCCTTGATCTGTTGGAAAATTCCAAGTACAAGTTGTTGCTGCCGAAGTAATTGTAATACCTCTTTCTTGTTCTTGTTCCATCCAGTCCATTGTAGCGGCACCATCGTGAACCTCACCAATTTTGTGAGTTTTTCCCGTATAGTACAATATACGCTCTGTAGTAGTGGTTTTACCCGCATCAATATGCGCTGCAATACCAATATTTCTTGTAAATCTTAGGTCTCTACTTGCCATTTTAATTTTATATTTATTTATTATCTATTGAAGTGAGCAAATGCTTTATTTGCCTCAGCCATTCTATGCGTATCTTCTTTCTTTTTGAAAGCGGCTCCTTCACCTTTTGACGCAGCCAAAACTTCTTGAGCTAATTTATCAGCCATTGATTTTCCATTTCTTTTTCTTGAAAATGAAATTAACCATTTCATACCCAAAGAATTTTTTCTAGCGGGACGTACTTCAGTAGGAATTTGGAAGTTACTTCCTCCAATTCTTCTACTTTTCACCTCTACACTTGGTGTTACATTTGCTAATGCTTTTTTCCAAGTCTCATATCCATTAGCATCTTCTACCTTTGAATCTACAATGTTCATTGCATCATAAAATATTTTGTATGCAATTGATTTTTTACCATCATACATCAAGTTGTTTACAAATAATGTAACCATTTGATCGTTGAATACTGGATCGGGTTGTAGAAATCTCTTTTTTGGTTTACTCTTTCTCATTTCTTATTATAATTAAATAGTAATTTTGTTGATTATTTAGGTCTTTTTGTTCCGTATTTACTTCTAGATTGTTTTCTATTATTAACACCAGCAGTATCTAAGGCTCCTCTTACAATATGGTATCTCACACCTGGTAAATCTTTTACCCTTCCACCTCTAATCAATACGATTGAGTGTTCTTGCAAATTATGCCCTTC
The DNA here is from genome assembly GCA_964622955.1 of uncultured Chitinophagaceae bacterium. Classification (GTDB taxonomy): domain Bacteria; phylum Bacteroidota; class Bacteroidia; order Chitinophagales; family JADJOU01; genus CHPMRC01. The sequence goes on from CAZUUI010000146.1 coordinate 1,040, forward strand.
ACCTGGGATATATGCAATTACTTCAATACTGTTTGTCAAACGAACTTTCGCTACTTTTCTAAGTGCCGAGTTCGGTTTCTTAGGTGTAGTAGTGTACACTCTCGTACATACACCTCTTTTTTGAGGGCAAGCATCCAATGCTCTAGATTTACTTTTGTACTCAAGTACTTCTCTTCCTTTTCTTACTAACTGTTGAATTGTAGGCATTCTTTAATTATTTTTTTAATTCTAAATTAAACTTTTTATTTTGAGGGTGCAAAAATAAGTATATTTTTTTTAATCAAAACTTTTTTTTTATTACACAAATATTTTTACATACAATATTGAAATTGTGGGTAATTTATTATTGTAATACTATGGATTATTACCAAGTGATTCGCTCTTTGTTTAAAAAGGCTTGTATCCCTTTTTTACAATCTTCCGATGCTCTTGAATTCGCATTATATTGGGCAGCGATATCCATAGCTTCGGCAAAAGGTATGTGCCACGTTTGTACCATTAATTCTTTTGTTTGGGCTATCGAATTTAAAGAGGTTTCATTGGCTATTTTTTCTGCAAACTGTGTGGTGGCTTCCGCTATCATCGATTTTTCAAACGTATTATTGATAAGCCCAAACGCTTTTGCATCATTTGCCGAAATCAACTTCCCGGTCAACAACAACTCTTTAGCTTTCATTTCGCCTATTTTTCGCACCAAAAAGATAGATACTAAAGCAGGGATAAATCCTATTTTAACTTCGGTATATCCAAATTGTGCTTCAGGCACCGCAAAACAAAAATCACATATTGTAGCCAATCCACAACCACCCGCAATAGCGTGTCCTTCTACTTGGGCTATAACTATCTTTGGATACGTAGCTATTATTTCAAATAATTCTTTTAAATGTCTTGAATCATCCAGATTTTCTTCAAAAGTATTTACTTGTAATTGTTTTAATACATCTAAATCAGCTCCTGCACTAAACACATCGCCATTTGCTTTGATAATAACTACTTTAATTTCGTTATCGGATTTCCAATAATTAAGAGCGGTTTTTATTTCTTTTACAAAATCAAAATTCAGCGCATTCTTTTTTTCAACTCTATTGAGTATCAAATAACCTGTGCGATTATTTACTTCTGTTTTAATGTATTGATACATTATATACGAATAGTTTAAGTTGTGAGTTTGGGTGTTTCAGCTGTTTGAGCATATTTATTGAGGCTCTGAACAGAATGACGATTCACTTTTCGAACACCTTCAATATTCCAGTCCGCATTATCTTTTTTGTCGAATCTACAGGTATTACAAATCCAATCTTCTACTTCATCCCATTGGTTTTTGCGAGCCGATACTCGTACAATTTCGTCCTCAACTTTGTGCAAGACTACTTTGCCACAGCATTTATCGCAATTTCTATGCGCATCAAATTGTTTTGTAAACCAAATTCTAGATTTGAAACGGAAGGTTTTATCGGTCAAGGCACCTACTGGACAAACATCAATTATATTTCCAATAAAATCATTATCTAATGATTCATTAATATAAGTACTAATTTCGGCTTTATCGCCACGGAAAAGCACGCCGTGTTCTCTATTATCCGTCAATTGATTGGCGGCATATACACATCTATAACAAACGATACAACGTTGTTTATTTAATTTAATCAAAGGTCCAATATCTTCTGATTCAAATTCTTGACGATTAAACTCATAACGATTTTGCATTTTTCCATTTTCAAATGCTAAATCCTGCAATTTACACTCACCCGCTTGGTCACACACCGGACAATCCAAAGGATGATTGATAAGCAATAATTCCGTCACGCCATTACGAGCTTCTTTTACTTGCTGATTTGCAGTACTTTCTACTACCATACCGTCCATTACACCTGTACTACAACTTGGCATTAATTTAGGCATAGGTCTTGGGTCTTTTTCACTACCTTGAACCACTTTTACAAGACAAGTACGGCATTTGCCACCCGAACCTTGCAAGGGCTTGTAATAACACATAGCAGGGGGAACTACTTCGCCACCGATCATACGAGCAGCTTCTAAAATAGACGTACCCATTGGAACTTCTATCGTTTTTCCGTCAATTGTAACTTTAATGTTTTGAACTTCAGACATATCTGTTTATTAAAATTGGAATTTTTTTCTTTTTTTACAGCGAAAATTTAAAAATATTCACTCTTATTAATTCGCAAAAATAGAAAATTTTAAATAAAATTGTAGGTAAATTTTAAACCAAATTATGCTTTACAAAATTACGAAGTAATAAAATAAGGCGTTAGTTGGGTTTAACCCCGCAAATGTATTGTTTTAATTAATCCAAATTGATTGAATTACAAACCATTATGCGACTAATCATTGCCAAATGATTAATTTGAGTTTATTTTT
>CAZUUI010000146.1:3431-5530 GCA_964622955.1 uncultured Chitinophagaceae bacterium
AACAAACGTTTGGTATTTCATAAAAAAGTATTATATTTGCATCTGAAAAATAAAAAAAATCATTATGTCTAGAAACGCATATATAATAAAAGGATATAGAACTGCAGTAGGTAAAGCAGGTAAAGGAGGATTTCGATTTATGAGTCCCGTAGATTTGGCAAGTGAAGTCATCAATTATCTTTTGGCGCAAACTCCCGAGTTGGATCCTTCGCAAGTAGATGATTTAATTGTAGGAAATGCTGTTCCTGAAGCAGAGCAAGGCTTGCAAATGGCTCGTTGGATTTCGGTTCGTTCCAATCTACCGTTGAATGTTCCCGGTGTAACGGTTAATAGATATTGCGGAAGCGGCGTAGAAACAATAGCTATGGCTGTCTCAAAAATCAAAGCAGGGTTTGCGGATATTATTATAGCAGGAGGAACAGAAAGTATGAGTTTGGTGCCTACAATGGGATATAAAACTGTTCCAAATTTTGAAATTGCAAAAAATAATCCAGACTACTATATAGGTATGGGATTGACGGCGGAAGAATTGGCTGTTCAACATAATATTACTAGAGAGGAGGCCGATATGTTCTCGTATCAATCACATCAAAAAGCTATTAAAGCAATTGAAGAAGGCAAATTTAAAAATGAAATAGTTCCCGTAGAAGTTGAGGAAATTTTCTTTGATGGCAAAAAAAGACAATCGAAAAAATATATTGTAGATACTGATGAAGGGCCAAGAAAAGACACCACTTTTGAAGCCTTGATGAAATTAAAACCTGTTTTCAAAAACGGAGGTCAAGTTACAGCTGGAAACGCTTCTCAAACCAGTGATGGCGCAAGCTTTGTATTGGTAATGAGCGAAGAAAAAATGAACGAGTTGGGATTAAAGCCATTAGCTCGTTTGGCGGCATATGCTAGTGCAGGCGTGAATCCTAGATATATGGGAATTGGACCTGTAGAAGCTATTCCTTTGGCGCTTAAGCAAGCGGGACTTTCTTATAAAGACATCAATTTGATTGAATTGAATGAAGCATTTGCTGCGCAAAGCCTGGCTGTACTCAAAAATCTTCCAGAAATAGATACAAATATTGTCAATGTAAATGGGGGTGCCATCGCATTGGGTCATCCACTGGGTTGTTCGGGTGCAAAACTTTCGGTTCAATTATTCAACGAATTGATTCGTAGAAATCAAAAATATGGTATGGTTACGGCTTGTGTGGGAGGTGGACAAGGTGTAGCAGGAATATACGAAATGACGTAATTCACAGTCCCTATTTTACAATACAAACACTATATTTTTCATCGGGAAGAATAAAATAAACTTTATTTAAGTTTTCACTTTGATGATGTTTAAATGTAGAAAAAATTAAAGTTGAATCATTAGTATTCAAATCTTTACAATTTTCTATGGGATACAACGTCTTTGTTTTTCCATTCAAGCTACTGATAAAAATAGTTTCAACATCAATAGCGCAACTATTGGACAACTTATACCAATTGAGTTGATTAGCTTCTATGGCAATTTTTGATTTATCCGAAGATAAAAGAATTTGCTCTAAATAATCATACCTCGATTTGAAATATTCACTCGTTTGAAATAAAAAAAACACCCCTAAAAACATAAAGTAAACCGCACTAAATCGTTTGAGAACAATTGAATGTGAAATATTTTGATAATAAAAAAGCAAAACGATAGAAGAAATCATATAAAAATACAATTCATAGTGCATATAGGTGTTATTTTCCTCTAAAAACATAATAGAATTGATGAAAAACAAACCCGCTACAAACAAAATGGCATTTAAAATTTCAACAAATCGTTTCTTATAAATTGCTAAAACAACCGAAATTAAAAGTATATAATTAGTGAGATTATAAAAAAAATTCATTCGATAAACTTCTCTAAAAAAATTTAAAAAATTTGATTTTTGAATGTCTTTCCAATGTGCTAAGGAGTTATAGAAAAGGTCTATTTTACTTTGTTCATATCCATTTATAGGTACTAATTTTTTCTTTAGAAAAATCAGAATAAAAAAGAATATTAAAAATGCAAATAAGCGTTTTCGTTCATTTACATTCTGATTAAAACTAAGCAATAAAACAAATAAAACAAT
>CAZUUI010000147.1:0-5441 GCA_964622955.1 uncultured Chitinophagaceae bacterium
ATTACAAAAATACACGCATGAAAATATACACCAAAACGGGCGATGATGGTTCAACTTCCCTTTTTGGAGGCGATAGATTATTAAAATCAGATATTCGCGTAGAGGCCTATGGCACTGTAGATGAATTGAATAGTCTTGTTGGTTTATTGGCGGATAAACTTGTTAATACAGATGTTTCAATTCATTTGCAAAAAATTCAAAATATTTTATTTAATATTGGTTCGGTTTTAGCAACAGTAGATGAACAATTTAAATCTAAGTTACCAGAACTTAAAAATGAATATATAGATTTCTTAGAAAATCAAATAGATCGTATGCAGGAAAAATTGCCTGTAATGACACAATTTGTTCTTCCCGGAGGCCATGAAAACATTTCATTGGCTCATGTTGTAAGAACAGTTTGTAGAAGAGCAGAGCGAGCTATTGTACGAATAGAAAATATTGATAATGACTCACAGATTCAATGGTCTTTAGTATATCTTAATCGATTGAGTGATTATTTTTTTGTGCTTTCTCGATTTTTGACACAATTTTATGGCACAAAAGAAGTTAATTGGCAAAAAGACATTAAATTTTAAACTATAATAATTAACAAAAAAACAAATAATATGTATTGGACATTAGAATTAGCTTCGTATTTGGAAGATGCACCTTGGCCAGCTACAAGAGATGAATTGATAGATTATGCAATTCGTTCTGGAGCGCCAATTACTGTAATTGAAAATTTACAGCAAATGGAAGATGTAGAAGGAGAACAATTTGAAGGTATTGAAGATATCTGGCAAGATTATCCAACCCAAGAAGACTTCTATTTCAACGAAGACGAATATTAAAAATTAAAACTAAGCCTTAACATATGTTGAGGCTTTTTTATTGATATTGAATGGGTTCAGGTTTAGAAATATCTAAACTTTGGAAACGGAATGGAATCACAGAGCTGATTACTATTCCTCTTTGATTTGCATTTGAAGTAGAAGGATATAGGCCATATTGTATTTGCAACATATTGAATATCATATTTTCATTTCTAAAAGCTATTCCAAATGTAGCTCCAGTATATAATTTGCTTGCAAAAATTGTTTGATTTTCAGCTTTCATATTTGCTATTTCAAACAATGTGAAAATATATGTCCTAAAACCTATTAAAGAGAATGGTAGATATAAATTGTTCTGAACACTCAATGTCAATCTATCATTTCCTTTTATATTGAAATTATTTATCCCCCTAATGCCATTGTTTTCGTTAAATGTTATATATTTTGTGGCATCTTGGTTAAATCCAGCTGTATATCTTGCATTAAAAAAGTTGCGTAATCTAGTTTTTCCCCAATGGAAGGTTTTACTCACAAACTGAGAATTTATATCTAAAACAGATTGATTGTATGAGTTATCGGCTATGTATGTCCCAAATTTTGCGCTTAAATTAAAATAGGTTTCTTTTGAATTATAAAATTGGCCAAGAATATTTCCACCAAAATACCTTCTGTTTGAAAATTCATTATTTTCATAGCCATATAAGGCTGAAATTGAAATTCCAATAGGTATATCTTCTGTTCTTCCAAATCCATTTAGAAGCCTTTCTTGAACATATCTAATTCTAGAATATCCTAAACTCGTTAGTATTAAGTTATTATTCCATAGGGTAGGAAAATCGGTTAATAATACATTAGGTCTATTAAAGAAAGTATTTCTATTGTATCTGACACCTACAATTATAGAGTTAATCGTAGTAGGTTTTCGAGATTTAAAAGGTATGGCATGACTTACCCAAACATTACTTTCAGTTTTTTGAAGGTTAATTTGATTGCTTGTTTGATTAATTAAATTAATGTCTAAATCTTTATAAGCAAAAGTAAGACCTCCAGCCCATCTCATATCTTTTCTTATAAACTGTCTTACAAAACCTAACCCTGCAGAATTTTCATCACTGTAATTTTTAGCAAATAAGTTCATGTCAATAAAACTTCTTTTTATAAAATTTGGAACGGTGTAAGATATACCTCCTCCCCAAATTTGCTTTGGATCCTTTTGATTATATCTAATTTCGGTTTCAATTTGATGACCAAGTCCTAAGAAATTGTTATTGCTTATTTTTAAACCAAAGTTGTTTAGAGAATTAATTGTAATGTCAAATCCATAAGGAAATACATCTTGTAAATAAACATTAAGTTCTATATGTCCGTTTGATTTTGCAATTGGAACCATACGAACATCATGAAATATTCCAGAAGTTCTTATCAAACGTGCGTTTTCCAATGCTTTGTAGGCCGAAAAACTTTCACCTTTTTTGAATAATTGGTATCTATTTTCAATGATTCTATCTTTTGTATTTACATGCAATTTAGTAGACAAGAACTCCTCTAATTTACTGCTTTTTTGCAAAGTATCATAGATGTTTTCCCCAAAAACATTAAATTTTCTATAGATAATTGTGTCAATAATCATATCCTCAAAAGGGAGCAATTCATCTACTTTTTTCTTAAACTCTACTTCTTCATTATAATCATTACTTGCATAGATGTTTCTAAACAACAAGTTGTGTATTTCTGAAGTAATAACATTTTTATTTAACGCTTCCTTTGTTCTTACACTAGTGAGACTATCTTTTTTATCAAGTTTGTTTAATTGTTTATCTTCATTTTGTGCATTTGCTGATAATGAAATAAATATTAATAAAAATAATATCATTTTTTGATTTTGAAACATCTTAAATATTGATTTAATAAATTTCAAAATTAGTTATAATTATGGAACAAACTTTAAAAAAAGTAAATTTTAAGTTTTTTTATATAAGTCTAAATTCTTTTTTCGTTCGATAAATCAATTTTTTATACTTTTGCTCGTTAAGAAAAAAAACAATATTTTATGAATTTTCAAAAGTTGGATAAAATCTTAGGTTGGATAGTGTTTTTTATTGCATTGGCTACCTATACGATTACTATGGAGAAGACGGGAAGTCTTTGGGATTGTGGTGAATTTTTGAGTTGTACATACAAATTGCAAGTAGCGCATCCTCCTGGGGCACCTTTTTTTATGCTTGTAGGTAAAATTTTCTCATTGTTTGCAATGGGCGATGTAACCAAAGTAGCTATGGCTATTAATTTTTTGAGTGCTTTAAGTACTGCATTTTGCAGCTTGTTTTTCTTTTGGAGTAGTACCATGATTTTGCGTTGGACTTTTGCAAAAGGTGAAGAAATTTCAAACAATTTGGCTACGCTTATATTGGGTTCTTCGTTTCTTGCTGCTTTAGCAGCTACTTTCTTGGACTCAATGTGGTTCAATGCCCTTGAAGGAGAGGTTTATGCTTTTTCAGTATTCTTTATGGCTTTCAACGTATGGGCAATATTGAAATGGAAAGAAGATACGAGTACCAAAAGAGATATGTGGCTTTTATTAATAGCATTATTGACAGGTATGAGTATTGGAGTGCATTTGCTTTCATTGCTTGTATTCCCAATGATAGGATTGGTTATTTATCTCGATAAATTCAAATTTTCATGGGTAGGTGTAGCTATTTCTTTTATAGTATCACTTATTATGATTGTTTTTGTTATGAATTTTGTTTTGGTAAAAACACCTGACTTTTTAGGCTCATTGGATTTATTATTTGTAAATACATTTGGATTACCTTTTTACTCTGGTGCTATTTTTGGAGTTTTATTGATTATTTTATTGTTTTATTTTTTAATAAAAAAATCTGCAGATAATCCTAATTTTCTAAAATGGAATGAACATAAATTTAAGTTTTCTTTAAATACAATTGTATTATTCTTTGCATTTATTTATCTAGGTTTTACTAGTTATTTTATGGTTGTAATTCGTGCTAATGCCAATACGCCTATCAATATGAATGTACCCAATAATTTCAAAACATTGAAATCTTATATCGCCCGTGAACAATATGGAGAGCGTCCATTATTGAGCGGCCCTAGCTATTCGGATGTATATGAAATTGTAGATTTCAAAACATTGAGTACCAATTATGAGAAAAATGAAAAAACGGGTAAATATGAAGAGGTTGGGGAAAATAGATCGTATGTATATGACCCTAAAGTGAAGAAAATTTTCCCAAGATTGGGGCATGAAGGGGATGATAAAAAACAATTTTATAGATTGTGGCTTTCTCCATCATTTGATGTAGTGGATAGAGCTACGGGTGAAGTTGTTCAAAATTTCCCTGCAGGAAATGGAAGTGCCGAACAAGCAGAGCAATTTGCTCAACAAAAAAATGCTACCGCACAACCCGGACAATTTGTAGTAAAAGATCATGTTACATTGATGGATAATATTAAGTTCTTTATCAATTATCAGTGTGGTTTTATGTATTTCCGATATTTATTTTGGAATTTTGCAGGAAGAACCGATGATTTGCAAGGTCATGGTGCTAACGAAAAAGGGCGTTGGATTTCGGGCATTGGTTTTGTAGATAATTTACTTGGCGATTTTTGGGGAAATTCTAAGCTAGATATGGCTGGACGTCCCGAGGTATTGGCTCAAAATAAAGCTTACAATAATTTTTATATGATTCCATTATTACTTTGTTTATTGGGATTGTATTACAATTATAAAACGAATAAGGAAGTGTTTGGAATATTGTTGATGTTGTTTTTTGCTACAGGTATTATGCAAATTTTATTCCACAATCAGCCACCAATAGAACCAAGAGAAAGGGATTATGTAACAGCACCATCATTCTGGGCTTTTGCTTTTTGGATGCCTTTTGGTGCATTTTACATTTATTCTTTATTAAAAAATTCTTTGAAAGGATCTGCAGTATACGTAGCGTTGTTTGTATTGGCAGCCGCTCCATTTTTGATGGGTTCCAAAGGATGGGATGATCATAATAGAGGAAATAGAACGTCTACATTGGCATTTGCCAAAAATGTATTGAACTCTTGTCCTAAAAATGCCATTTTATTTGCATACGGCGATAACGATACCTATCCATTGTGGTATGCACAAGAAATAGAAGGAATAAGAACCGATGTAAGAGTTGTAAATACAAGCTTGATTGAAGCTGCGCCTTATATTTCTCAGTTGTATTTACCAATGAATGATAGTAAAGCATTTGATATTTCTATACCTTATGAAAAAATCCAAGGCGATAAAAGACAAATGATTCGTGCAAATAGTACTCCTCTTGCAAATGATACGTTGAGCTTAGATCAAATTGTAGACTTTGTTTTAAGCGATGATCCAAATACAAAAGTTACCTATAACAATGGACAAAGTGAGAATTTCTTGCCAACTCAGCATGCTTATATTGATATTGATAAAGCTAGAGCAGTAAAAAGTGGTTTGGTAACCGAAGCTGAAGCGGCTACAATGCCAAGTAGAGTTAATATTGAATTACCATCTCAATTGAGCAAAGGTGCCTTATTGCAGCTACATTTGATTTCAAAAAATATGTATGAAAGACCTGTATGTTTTGCATTAAATGC
>CAZUUI010000148.1:0-5419 GCA_964622955.1 uncultured Chitinophagaceae bacterium
TTGAATGCGAATAAATTGTTGGAATCACCAAAATACTTGTATAAAGAAGAAAAAAATACGATCTTTCCTACAGAAAAGTTTTTTGCATATTCTTTAAATGACAGTATATTTGTTGTGGAAAGCTACTCGCATTTGAAACGTGAAATTTATGAGGGGGAAGTAGATACTTTATATTTAATTAATAAAAGTGAATTCATTGGAAAATTTTATAAATTAAATATTGAAACTCAAAAGATGACTTATTATAAAAGAACAATAAATGTAAACGTTCTTAGTGCTGATAGTTTTTACAAAGAGAGAAACTACTGTATTAATAGAAACTATTTATTCAGAAAAATGAATATTTTTACCGGGTCTTTTTATGAAAGAAAAGAAAGTGAGCTATTTTACTTATCCCATCAAGAATTTTTAAAACTTGATTTAAAAGAAATTTTCAAAGATGGAATTCTAAAGACACGAATGTTATTAAATAATAAAAAATAAAAAAATATATGAAAAAAACAATTTTAATTACACTATTATTTTGTGTTCAATTATTATCTGCTCAAGATAGAAAATCCAATGGCTTTATAGCCTTGACAGTTGGCCCTTCATTTCCTATGGGGCAGCAGTCTGGCAGTGCGTCTTTTTCGGAATCGGGAGCGCATTTAAATTTGGTGAATTTTGGTTATAATTTTGGAGGAGTTTTGGGTGTATGTGGAAGCTGGTTTGGCACTTCATATCAACTCAAAAATACCAATTCTGTATGGGCGTATGGAGGCATGATGGCAGGCCCAATGGCCACATTTGCATTGTCGGAACGCTCTTTTATTGATTTTAGAGGAATGGTAGGATTTTCAGGTTATGAATATCAAACATCTTTTAGCAATAAAGAAGATGTGACCGATTTTTGTTATAACTTTGGAAGTCAAGTCCGTATGAATTTTGCTCCAAGATGGGGCATTTTGGTAGGATTGGATTATTTCAATACAAAAACCAAAATCCTTGATGGACAAAATAGATCGCTTTCGTCTATTAATCTAAGTTTTGGATTGATTTTTAATTTTAAAAAAGTGTATGAAAGATAAAATATTGAAAAATGTAGTTAAAATTTTCTTATTGACTTCTTCTTATGTTTCTTTTAGTCAAGATACGTTGAATGTTTATTGCCTAAACAGCAATCTTCAATTAATTCAAGAGTCTAATAATGGAGTTTATAATAAAACCATATCGGATTCTGCAGTTAAATTGATTATTGGGGCAATGGAGTTTGAGGATTCTAAAGAAGATTTGGATGGAAATGAATTGCTTTCAGAAAGAAGAAGTTATGCCAAATTGTTTGCATCATTGGATACTTCAATTGTATATGATGAAATAAGTAAAACGGTTTTAGATAAAAAAAAGAAAATAGGAGAAATTACCACTACTTTAGGAAAATATTTATGTGAGATAGATTCTACAAAAAATTGGATATTTTTTATACTTAATGGATTTCTTAGATCCGACGAGAATTATAGAAAAGCAAATGCCAAAGGCGCTATGAGTCAAGTATTATCGTTAGGAATGTATGCAAATTATCCAATAAGATCTGTTTTTGAACTTTCTATTTATAAAATAAATCCAAAAACCAATAGGATTGAATTCTATGATATCAAAAAAGTATCTGATAAAAAGTTTAAACAAGAAACTTTCTTTAAATTGCTTAATAAATTTTCGGGTATATATAAGTCTAAATAGCATAATATTATGAAAACATTCATCTTTCTTTTCATTATTTCATTTAATTTGTCTGCTCAGACGGATATAGTAACAACATGTTATAATACAAGCTCTTGTGTTTATCTCTTTGGTTTTTATGGATTCAAAACTAGTATTCCATGTGAAAACAAATCTTTTGTGCACGATACTGTTCATTATTGCTCCGATTTTAAATTAATTATTAATTTGTTAGGCAAAGATTTCGAGCTTGAAGACTACAGAAAACTCAATATAAAGAAAAAGGATGTTTTTAAATATTTTGATGAAAAAGTCTATTATTTAAATGGCTGTATGGCTACAAAAAGAGTTTTTTTAAAGCTTAAAAAACCGTTGTAAGCTAAATGATTATGTAGATATGTAAATCTGCTTCAAGTTTTATCATTTTTTAATTCTTCATTTTTCTGTAATCATTTATATTTGTACACTACAAATTATGTACATGCAAGTAAATATTATCAATAAATCCTCACATCCATTGCCAAGTTATGAAACGTTGGGCGCTGCGGGTATGGATATTAGAGCCAATTTAGAATCGCCCCTTGTACTTCAATCGCTTGAACGCACTGCCGTTCCTACAGGACTTTTTATAGAGCTTCCCGTAGGTTTTGAGGCGCAAATTCGTCCACGAAGTGGCATGGCACTCAAACAAGGCCTTTCGGTGCCCAATTCTCCAGGAACTATTGACAGCGACTATCGTGGCGAAATCAAAGTTATTGTGGTCAATTTGTCCAAAGACCCCATAGAAATAAAAGATGGCGATAGAATCGCCCAAATGGTCATAGCTAAGTACGAGACGATTTCTTGGAATACGGTAGATACAATCGGCGATACGGAAAGAGGTGATGGCGGATTTGGCAGTACAGGAAAAAAATAAATTGTAATTTTGAACCCCTAAAAAATAAAAAAGCGAAAAGAAAGATGAAGATTATAGTACCAATGGCAGGCTGGGGCAGCAGACTGAGACCACATACCCTTACCGTTCCCAAGCCTATGCTAAAAGTAGCGGGAAAATCAATTGTAGAGCGATTAATTTCCAATATCGCTAGCACGGTAGCCACGCCGATAGAGAGTATTTCTTTCATTATTCGAGAGGATTTTGGAAAAAAAATCGAAGCCGATTTGCATGAAATTGCCAAAAAATACAATACGACAGGACATATTTGCTACCAATCGGAGCCTCTAGGCACGGCGCATGCTATTTATTGTGCTGCCGATAATTTGGACGGTGAAGTGATTGTAGGTTTTGCCGATACAATGTTTCAGGCCGATTTTAAAATAGACAACGCAAATGATGCAATTATTTGGGTAAAAGAAATTGAAGACCCATCGGCATTTGGCGTGGTGTCTTTGGATGACAATGGTTTGATCAATGGATTTGTAGAAAAACCAAAAGAATACGTGTCTAATTTGGCTATAATTGGTATCTATTATTTCAAAGATGGCAAACAATTGCGAGCCGATATCAAAGAAATTATCGATAATAATATTACAGACAAAGGCGAATTTCAGCTGACTACGGTTCTTGAAAATATGCGTCTGGGACAAAAGAAGATGAAACCAGGCACGGTAAGCCAGTGGCTAGATTGTGGCAATAAAAATGCTACGGTAGACTCCAATAGAGAAGTGTTGAAAGCTACTGGAAATCAAGTTCATGCTAGCGTAACGTTGGAAAATGCTACCATCATAGAACCTTGTTTTATCGATGAAAATGCGGTTATAAAAAATGCAGTTGTAGGTCCTTTTGTATCGATTGGGAAAAATACGGAAGTTTCAAACGCAGTGATTTCCGACACCATTATTCAAGATGCTACTAAAATAGAAAATTATATTCTTTCAAATACTATGGTGGGATCTCATGCGTTATTAAAAGGTCGTTCGCAAGACTTAAGTGTAGGAGATTACAACCAAATTTTATCATAAAATTGACCTGAAAAAACATGTATAAAAAACCTCATTTTAGTGCTGTATTGGTAATTTCATTCTTTTTGGGAAATTATCAAACCCTCTTCGCTCAAAAAAATATAGACGTCAATGCCTATCAAATGGAGGAAAAAGAAGTTCGCTCTTTAGAATCCTATCTGGAAATATTGAGGCTCAAAAGTGTAGGAAATACCGAAAAAGCGTTGCAGGAATTGGTAAAATTTTTGGAAACCAATCCCAATAATGCCGCTGCAAATTATGAAGCAGCACAGCTGAGTTTTAATGAACAGAAGATAACGCCTGCAATTGCTTTTGCTGAAAAAGCCGTTGCATTGGACGAAAAAAATATATGGTACAAAAATTTGTTGGTAGAGCTATACAACAAAAACAACGAACCTCAAAAAGCCATAAAAATCTACGAAAAAATAGTAAAAGACAATCCCAATGATAAGGAATCGGCTATGCAGTACGCATACTTATTGGTAAAAGCTACTGAGTACAAAAAAGCCTTGGACGTATTGACAGTGTGGGAAAAAAGAGATGACGCTGATGAGATGATTCTAGGTCAGAAACATCAAATTTATCTCAAACTCAACGATTTTAAGAATGCTGAAAATGAATTAAAAAAATTAATTGTAAAATCTCCAACCGATACACGATACCAGATTGCTTTGGCAGAATTCTACGACGCTAACTTAAAAAAAGACGAAGCCATAAAGGCATATAAAAATGTTCTATTGATAGAACCCAATAATCCCGAAGCTTTGTTATATATGAGCGGCCACTATATCGAACAAAATGATACGCTTAGTTTTGCTTCTTCTGCCAATAGAATTATCAAAAATAATGAAATCAATCTGGATACAAAAATTGCGTATTTGAGCTACGGATTGATGAATTTTTCAAAATTGGATACTCCCAAAAAAGAACTATATGTAGGTCTGGCACAAGAATTGGCTTCTAAATATCCTACGGAAGCTAAAGCTCACGCTATCTACGGCGATTTTTGTTATTTGTATGAAAAAAATGAACAAGGATTAGCAGCTTATAAAAATTCATTGAAATATAAAAATGACATTTTTGAAGTATGGCAAAATCTGTTTTCAATTATGCTTACGCTCAAAAATTACAAAGATTTGGCAGATAGTAGCGAGTCTGCGTTGGAGTATTTTCCTGCGCATGCAGCGGTTCATTTCTACAATGGATTGGCAAATCAGTATTTGGATCGATATGAAAAAGCAGAAAAAAGCTATCGAAAAGCCATTCGTTTTTCGGGAGATAATAGCAAGTTAGAAGCACAATTATACAGCTCTTTGGGCGAAGTGTATCACAAGATGAAAAAGATCAAGGAGATGGACGAAGCCTTTGAAGAATCGCTAAAAATAGAACCCGACAATGCTTTTACGCTCAATAATTATGCGTATTATCTTTCGCTACGCAAAAGTCAGCTTGAAAAAGCAAAGCAGATGAGTAGAAAGTCATTGGATTTGCAAGGACAAAATGGTTCTTTTTTGGATACATACGCGTGGATATGTTTCCAGTTGGGGCAATATCAAGAGGCTATGAATTTTCAGGAAAAAGCGTTGAATTTTGAGAAAGATGACAAAACTACCATTTATGAGCATTATGGCGATATTCTATTCAAAATGGGCAATACCCAAAAAGCAATAGAATATTGGCAAAAATCAAAAGATGCTGGAAATACATCAAAAACATTGATTAAAAAAATAGCTGAGAAAAAATATATTGAGGCTGTGGAATA
>CAZUUI010000149.1:0-1553 GCA_964622955.1 uncultured Chitinophagaceae bacterium
CCGGCTTGGGCTATCGATCGTTTGTCAATTTTGGCTTTGAAAATTTATCACATGCACGAAGAACTTCAAAGAATAGATGCTTCAAAAGATTATATTTCTCAAATTCAATCAAAATTAGATGTTTTGCTTTTACAAAAATCCGATTTGATTATTTCTATAAACGAGTTGCTTTCCGACATCGCCCATGGTAAAAAAATAATGAAAGTATATCGTCAAATGAAGATGTATAACGATTTGGAAATGAATCCAATATTGCGAAAAAATAAGATGATGTAATATGACTTCAAAACGAATTTTAATACTTCGTTTTTCTGCTTTAGGTGATATTTTGATATTGCTTCCTTTGTTGAAATCCATTCAAAATAAGAAAACAAACTACCATTTTACGGTTGCATCCCTTCCAAAGCTAGCCTTTTTGTTCAAAGATATTCCAAACGTTGATTTTATTGGGGTTGAATTCAAAGAAAACTATCGGGGTATCAAGGGGTTGATTGATTTGTTTCATCATTTTTATGGAATGAAATTTGATGCTGTTTTAGATTTACACGATGTAATTCGCACCAAGGTTTTAAAACTTTTATTTCAAATGGTAAAAACTCCTGTATTTACATTTCAAAAAGGGCGAGCCGAAAAGAAAAAATTGATAAAAGATACTGCAAAAATATTGCCCATTCTTCCCACAACTTTTGAACGGTATTTTGCTGGATTTAAAGCTTTAGATAATGAATTTGAAATTATTGAAAATCAATATTTTGAAAAAATTGAATTAAATGAAAAATGCGCTGATTTTTTAAGCGATTTGGATTTAAAATTAGTTGGAATAGCTCCTTTTTCAAAACATAAAAGTAAAGAATATAGCCTTGAAAAAATTAGAGAAATTGTAAATGGATTTTCTAATAAAAGTGAAGTGAAATTTATCTTTTTTGGATATGGTGAAGCTGAAAAAAATCAAATTGATAGTTTTTTTAAAGATAATGAAAATGTAAAAAATGCTATTTCTAAATTTACTTTTGAGGAAGAATGTGCTATTATTTCAAATTTGGACATTATGATTTCTATGGACAGTGCCAATGGGCATCTTTCGGCTTTATTTGGAGTGCCTACTATTACAATTTGGGGTGCAACGCATCCTGTAATTGGTTTTAAACCTTATTTGCAGCCCTCTGAAAATCAAATTTTACCTAATTCCAATTCCTATCCTAATCTTCCCGTATCTGTTTATGGGAAAGTTAAAAAGCGCGAACACGAAACAATTATCAATTCCATTGATTCCAAAATAATCATCAATAGAATTAAGGAAATATTAAACCCAAATTAATCATTAAAAAATGATTAATCGTATAATGGCTTGTAATTCAATCTTTTTTATGAAATATTGAAACAAGCCATTTACGGGGTTAATCCCAACTAACGCCTTATTTATTACTTCGTAATAATCTAAATCGTAATTTGGGCTAAATCTCGGCTAGTCGTTTTTTCTCCGCTAAAAATTCATTCCAAATTTCATTTACAATGTCTCCTGCAGGCAATATGTTGTCAAAATTGGCACTAAC